>USNH01000106.1 GCA_900556015.1 uncultured Eubacteriales bacterium
CGGGTTTTCGCTTGCCTTCCTTGAAATAGTATGCTATACTATCACCGTTAAACAGCTCATATAGTCCCGCGAGAATGGCGCGGGCGTTTCTACCGAGCCGCCGACGGCTCTGCTATGGGTGTTTCAGCGCACAGGCGTTGAAGCATCCATTTTTATTTTGCTTGCAGGAGGTCATCCGCCATGACGCAGATACTGAAGGGGAACATCGTCCACGCGCCGCAGATGGGTCGGCTGGACATTTTAGAGCACGGCTGCCTGGTGCTGGAGGACGGTGTCATCACCGCCGTGTCGGACCGTGTGCCGGAGGGGCTGGAGAACGCGGAGCTGCGGGACTTCGGCGACCGGCTCATCATGCAGTCCTTCGCGGATATGCACCTCCACGCACCCCAGTACCCCATGCTGGGCATGGGCATGGACCTGCCGCTGCTGGACTGGCTGAACACCTACACATTCCCCACCGAGGCCCGCTTCGCCGACACGGACTACGCCCGCCGCGTCTACCGCCGCCTGGCCACCGACCTGATCACCAGCGGCACGACCCGGGTGTGTATGTTCTCCTCCCTCCACACCGATGCCACGCTGATCCTCATGGACGAGCTGGAGCGTGCCGGCGTCACCGGCTACGTGGGTAAGGTGAACATGGATCGCAACGGCCTGCCCGGCGCTTTGCAGGAGACCACCGAGGAGTCCATAGCCGAGACGCTGCGCTGGCTGGACGGCTGCCGGTTCGAGCACGTCAAGCCCATCCTCACGCCCCGGTTCACGCCCAGCTGCACCAATGAGCTGATGGCGGCGCTGGGCAAGCTGGCCGCCCAGCGCGGGCTGTACGTCCAGTCCCACCTGTCGGAGAACGCCAACGAGATCGCCTGGGTGCGGGAGCTGCACCCGGAGTGCCGCCAGTATTGGGAGACCTACGACAAATACGGCCTGTGGAAGGATCACACCGTCATGGCCCACTGCGTCCACTCCGACGAGCGGGAGCGCCGGGCCATCAAGGAGCACGGCGTGGTGGTGGTCCACTGTGCCGACTCCAACGTGAACATCTGCTCCGGCATTTGCCCCGTGCGGCAGATGGTCAACGAGGGGCTGTGGGTCACGCTGGGCAGCGACATCGCCGGCGGCGCGCAGCTGCCCATGTATAAGGTCATCACCATGTCCATCCGCACGTCCAAGGCCCGCCGCGTCACCGACCGGTGGCATCCCGACTTCCTCACCGTGCCGGAGGGCTACTACCTGGGCACGACCTCCGGCCACAAGTATTTCGGCGCGGGGGACGGCTTCGCCGTGGGCGACAAGCTCCACGCGGTGGTCATCGACGACGGTGACTTCCCCGAGGCGGCCCACGCCCTGACGGTGCAGGAGCGGTTCGAGCGCGCCATCTACATGACCCACCGTCACAACATCGTCTCCGTGTGGTCGAATGGCCGGGAGGTCGTCCGCCGCTGACATCAAAAAAGAGCCGCCCGGCAGGGCGGCTCTTTCCCCACCGGGCGGCTCTTTCCCTGCAAAATCCCCACTTTTCTTTTCCGCGTAGATGGTGTATACTATGATTTGTATGTTCAGACCTGAGAACGGAGGTAGCCCTATGTACGAAAACCGCCGGGAGATCATGCAGGACGTGTTCCTGACGTATCTGCCCGCTGACAAATTCAAAACCAGCCGCCTGACGCTGAACCTCATCACCGGCCTGCGCCGGGAGACGGCCTCCGCCAACGCGCTGCTGCCCGCCGTGCTGCGCCGCGGTACGATGCGCTGCCCGGACATGGAGAGTCTGTCCGCCGCGCTGGACACGCTCTACGGCGCAACGGTGGACTACACCGTCCGCAAGAAGGGCGAGCGCCAGTGCATCGGCTTCGCCGCCGGGTTCATCGACGATGCGTTCACGCCCCACGGCGAGAAGCTCCTCGAGCCGGTGGCCGCCATGCTGGGCGAGCTGCTGCTGGACCCCGTTACCCGGGGCGGACGCTTCCTCGGCGAATACGTGGACAGCGAGAAGGAGAACCTCATCGATGCCCTCCGCTCCCTGCGGAACGACAAGCGGGACTGGGCGGACATCCGCCTGATGCAGGAGATGTGCGCCGGTGAGCCGTACAGCGTGCTGCGCCTGGGCGACGAGGACACCGCCCGCCGCATCACCAATCAGACGCTGTACGTCCACAGCCAGCAGCTGCTGTCCTCCAGCCGCGTGGAGCTGCTCTACTGCGGCAGCGCCGAGGCGCAGCGGGTGGAGGATGCCGTCCTGACCGCCCTGGCCGCCCTGCCCCGCGGGCCGCAGGCGGAGCTGCCGCCGGTGGCACGTGTGGCCGCCCCGTCCCAGCCCCGGTTCATCAACGAAACCATGGACGTGACCCAGGGCAAGCTGGCGGTGGGCTATCGCTGCACCAGCGACGATTACCCCGCCATGGTGCTGGCCAACCTGATCTTCGGCGGCACCAGCAATTCCAAGCTGTTCATGAACGTGCGGGAGAAGCTGTCCCTGTGCTACTACGCCTCCAGCAGCTACGCCCGCAGCAAAAATATCATCACCGTGTCCAGCGGCGTGGAGACCGGCGACCGCGACCGTGCGCTGGAGGAGATCGACCGTCAGCTCAAGGCGGTGCAGCGGGGCGACTGGGAGGACTGGGAGCAGGAGGGCGCTTTGCAGGCCATCCGTTCGTCCCTGCTGTCCCTGTCCGACTCCCAGGGCGCACTGGAGAACTTCTACCTGGGTCAGATCGCGTCCGGCGTCCACGAAACGCCGGAGGAGCTGGCCGTCGAGCTGGAGTGCGTCACCAAGGAGCGCATCGTGGCCGCCGCCCAAACGGTGCATCTGGACACCGTCTATTTCCTGGGAGGGAGGGAAGCGTAAATGGAAAAGAAGCTGTATGAACGCATCGGCGAGGAGGTGTTCCGCGCCACCCTGCCCAACGGCCTGCCGGTGTATATCGTGCCTAAGAAGGGCTTTTCCCGGAAATATGCCCTGTTCGCCACCCGCTACGGCGGCATGGATATGCGCTTTGAAAAGGACGGCCAGTGGCTGGACACCCCTGCCGGCATCGCCCACTACCTGGAGCACAAGATGTTCGACACCGAAGAGGGCAACGCCCTTCAGGAGCTGGCCAAAAACGGCGCAGAGCCCAACGCCTTCACCTCCAACGCCATCACCTGCTACTACTTCGATGCCACGGAGAAGTTCTATGAGAGCCTGGAGATTTTGTTGTCCTTCGTGTCCGTGCCCTACTTCACCGATGAGAGCGTGCAGAAGGAGCAGGGCATCATCGCCCAGGAGATCGGCATGATCGAGGACAACCCGGAGTGGCAGGTCTACAAGCAGCTCATGCAGGCGCTGTACCACACCAGCCCCGCCCGCACGCCGGTGGCCGGCAGCGTGGAGAGCATCAGCCATATCACCGCCCAGACGCTGTACGACTGCCACAAGGCGTTCTACACCCCGGCCAATATGTGCCTGGTGGTGGTGGGCGATGTGAAGCCGGAGCGCATCATCGCCTCCGCCAATCAGATCCTGCCCGCCAAGAGCGGCCCGCTGATCCGCCGCGACTACGGCGCGGAGGAAGAGCTGACCGCCGCGGAGCATTTCGTCTCCGCTGCCATGGAGGTGTCCATGCCCACGTTCCTGGTGGGCTTCAAGTGCCCGCCCCAGCACGGCGGGGAGCAGCAGCACCGCTTCACCGCCATCGGTGAGCTGGCCTGCGATGTGCTCATGGGCGAGTCCAGCCCGCTGTACGCCCGCCTGTATGCCGAGGGGCTGATCAACGGCTCGTTCGGCGCGGCCTTCGACCTGCTGCCCGGCGCGTCCTATGTCTACGCCGGCGGCGACAGTAAAGACCCCCAGGCCGTGGCGGAGGCCATTTTGGCCGAGGCCCAGCGGCTGGTCAGTCAGGGCGTGGACGGCGACTACTACCGCCGCGTGGTCAACGCCAACTTCGGCGCGGCGCTGAAGGCGCTGAACTCCTTCGAGTCCATCGCCGTGTCCATGGCCGAGGGCTGCTTCCAGGGCTACGACCCCTACCGCTTCCCGGAGGTCTACGACAGCATCACCGTGGAGGACGTGCTGGACTTCCTGCGGCAGAACATGACCCGCGACCACATGGCCCTGTCCGTCATCACCCCCAAGGAGGTTTGAGCTATGTCCGTTTCCCCTCTCTCTATTATGCATGACAGTCCCATCCGCTTTCCGGGGCTATTCGGCGACTGGGAGTTTACCGCGTCCTCCGTGGCCTTCCACATCGGCGGCAAGGCCATCTACTGGTACGGCATCCTCATCGCCCTGGGCGTGGTGCTGGCCCTGTGGTTCTGTATGCGCCAGCGGACGAAGTACGGCATCAGCGAGGATAACCTGCTGGACGGCGTGCTGTGGGGCGTGCCCCTGTCCGTCATCGGCGCACGGGTCTACTACGTCATCTTCTACCTGTCCGAGTTCAAAAACGCTGACGGTTCGCTGGACTGGAGCAGGGTCATCGCCATTTGGGACGGCGGATTGGCCATCTACGGCGGTGTCATCGTGGCCATCGCCACCTGCTATGTCCTCAGCCGCCGCCGCGGCTTCAAGCTGGGCGCGCTCACCGACCTGATCGTTATGGGTCTGCTCATCGGTCAGGCCGTGGGCCGCTGGGGCAACTTCATGAACCGTGAGGCCTTCGGCGGCGAGACCACCCTGCCCTGGCGCATGGAGCTCATCACCCGTGCCGGTGCGACGGTGGACGTTCACCCCACGTTCCTGTACGAGAGTTTGTGGAACGTGGTGGGGCTGCTGCTCATCGTGTTCGTCGTGTCCAAGGCCCGCCGCTTCGACGGCGAGAACACATGGTTCTACTTCCTGTGGTACGGCCTGGGCCGGTTTTGGATCGAGGGTCTGCGTACCGACAGCCTGTACCTTTTCAACTGGACCATCGGCGGCCAGCCCATCCGCGTCAGATAAACAACCATTCCAGCAAGGATTACTACGATCAGAAGATAAATGACAGCTT
>USNH01000107.1 GCA_900556015.1 uncultured Eubacteriales bacterium
TTTAACTTTTTTGCCTTTCTTTAACACAATACGCTTTTTGTTAACAACAACTTTTTTTGCTTTTACAGTTTTCTTATCTGGCTTTTCTCCTGAACCTTCTCAAGACCCTTATCAACCACTTCAGCTAAGGACGGTGACTGAATGGAAACCGTTCTCAAAGCCATTGCCGACTGGATCAAAGGCATCCTGACGGCAGGCATTATGTCAAACCTTTCCGGCCTGTTCGACGATGTAAAGGAGTTCCTTGCGCGCTGGCAGGGACAGATCGCGCTGGGAATCGTCTCCGACGCGCCGCCGTCCACCGTCAGGCTGTACGCCAGCCCCGGCGCGACATCCTTCCAGATGATGCAGCCCGGGCCGCCTTCATCCCAGCACAGCCGGGCGGCGCACCAACGCACCTGTCCCTCCGCCGTCTCACCGCCGCCGGTGTACCCGGAGATGTCCGGGATGTGCTCCGTCACGTCCATCGTGGGCGTCATGCGGTAACGCCACGTCTGCCCGTTTTCGCTGAACGTCACCTCTGTCACCGTCTCGCCGTCCAGCTCGAACAGGTCGTAGCCCAGCACCGCCGCGCCCTCCGGCGCGGTGGGCACGGTGTAGGCCTGGGCGCTCATCATAGAGAAGGCCACCGCCAGCGTGCCGCCGTTGTCATCGGCGGCGCAGTACCACTGGATACCGGCGCTCTCGCTGTACCAGCCCACCGCGCCGTCGTCGTAGACCAGCAGCGTCAGGCCGCCCAGCTGCCAGCTGGCGGAGGGCAGCGAGCCGTCCGGCGCAGGCAGGGGGGAGGCGGTGTAGACCGCGCCATAGCTGTAATCTGCGCCGTCCAGCTCCACGGTGCAGGACGCGGCGGACACCGCGCCGTCCTCATCCTGCCGCAGGTCGTAGCCCGCCACCAGCGAGGCGTTCTCCGGCAGCGCCAGCGTGGCGCTCAGTGGCTCTGCTGCCGGCGCGGCGAAGGCGATAGGCGGCTCTGCGCCGTTGTCCATAGCGTCCTCAGCCGCTGTGCTGCCGTGCCACGGCTGCCACAGGGCCAGCGTCAGCGCCGCCGCGCACAGGCACGCCGCCAGCGTGCCCCAGCGCTTTGCGGCGGCATGGGGCAGGGGACGCTGGACTTCTTCCAGGTATTTGTCGTCGATGGCGTCCATCCAACGCTTGAACCGTTCCTCGTTCACAGCATCCCCTCCTGTTCCAAAGTTTTCCGAAGCCGCTGCCGGGTGCGGAACAGGGAGGACTTGACCTTTTCCTCTCCCGCGCCGCAGCGCTCCGCGATCTCCCGTATGCTCTCGCCGTACCAGTACCGCCGGACGAAGAACGCCCGGCTCTGCCGGGTCAGCGTCCCCAAAAAGCCGTTCAGCACCCGCCCGAAGTCCTGCCGCTCCACGGCGGCCTGAGCCTCGTCCGGGCCGGACAGGCAGCCCTCCAGCTCGTCAAAGGCCAGCGTCAGGTCGCTGCGCCGCTGGGCCGCCCTGTTGTAATCGCACTTATCCAGCGCCAGCCGCCGGGTGACGGTGGCGATATACGCCGCCAGCGACCGTGGCCGCTCCGGCGGAATGGCGTTCCACAGCCGCAGCCACACATCGCTGACGCACTCCTCCGCGTCCCGGCTGTCGGGCAGGATGTGCCCTGCCGCGGCCAGACAGCGCTTGCCGTACTTCTGCTGCACGGCGTCGAGGGCCGCCGGATCGCGGCGGAAAAAGCTCTCTATGATCTGGGCATCGTCCATGGAAGCGTCCCCTTTCTCTGTGTCTCAGGTCTGCCCATCATACCACAGAGAAAGGGGAAAATCTACCTACGCTCTTTAGAATTTCGCCAAAAATGCGTCCGGCACGGTGCAGCCCTCCGGCAGCACCTCCAGCACCACATAGTTGCCGTTGACGGTGACGGTGGAACTGTTCTTCCACATGGCGGCCTCGTCGGGGTACGTGGTGTCGTTGGCCATGCTGTCCACCCGGGCCTGGAAGCTCTGCCGCACGATCTCCGCGTCGGCGGCGCTCTCCGCCTCCACCATGGACACCTCGCAGGACGTGGCGGTGGGGGAGATGAAGAACACGCCCTGCTTCAGCTTGGCGTTCTCCAGGCCGGGATAGTAGCTGTTCAGCAGCTCCACGGCGGTCTCCTCCAGCAGCACCGGCGCGTTGTCACCCAGCTCGTCCTGCACCTGCTTGATGCCCGCCTCGTACTCCGCCCGCAGGTCTACGGACTGGATGTCGGAGGACTCCTTCTCCTTGCCGCAGGCGGCCAAGCCCAACGCCAGCACCAGCGCCAGGCACAATGTAAACAGTTTTTTCATCGTGATCGCTCCTTTCAGGCGGCAAAACGCCGCTCCTGCCTATACTGACGGCGGGAAGCGGCGCTTCGTTGCGTATTCCGTTATCGCTCGTGAGGCTGGGGCGCGTTCCACCCCTCCGGGAAGTTTTGCAGCACCCATCGCCGCACGTGGTCGATGAACACCTGCGTGGAGTGGGACAGCGCGTTTTTGTCCTTGACGCAGATGCCGATGTCCCGGTGGAACACCTTGGGCAGCGTGCTGGCCGCCAAAGGATAGGCGCAGTGATACAGCATCAGCTCCTCCATAATGCTGATGCCCAGCCCGCCGGACACCATGGCCAGGATGGTCTGATCCTGCTGCACGGTGTACTGTACCTGCGGCTGGATGCCGTAGTGGTCGAAAATGGCCTGTATCTCGTAGTCGTCCCCCTCGTCCAGCAATATCATGGGATACCGGGCCAGCGCCTCCGGCGGAAAGGGCTGCCGCCCCGCCATGGGATGATCGCAGGGCAGGATGACCTTCCACTGATCCCGCTGCAAAAGCCAGCAGTCCAGATACTTCTCCGCCGGGGTGGGCAGGGAGATGAACCCGCAGTCCGCCTTGCCCTGGAGCACCCAGTCGGAGATCTCGTTGTTGAAGTTGGAGGGCAGCAGCTCGAACTCGATGCGGGGATACTGCGCCTGAAACGTTTTCAGTATCCCCGGCAGCCACTTCTCCGACACGCTGGTGAACGTGGCCACCCGCACAAGGCCCGTCTCCAGTCCCCGCAGGTCCGCCGCGTGCTGCTCCAGCCGGTGCTGCATGGCGCACATCTCCTCGAAATACGGCATCAGCGCCCGCCCGTCCGCCGTAGGCGTCACGCCGCCGTGACTGCGTACCAGCAGCGTCACACCCAGCTCCTCCTCCAAAGAGGAGATGGCGTGGCTCACGCCGGACTGGGTGAAATTCATCTCCCGGGCCGCCGCCGTAAAGCTGCCCTTCTCCACCGTTTTCAGGAATATCTGATATTTGGTCACGCTCATGATGCCGCCTCCCTCTCTTTACAGGTATTCTACCACCCCGCCCCGGCAACTGCAAACTTTTTTTCATCAAGTTGATGAAAATGATGCGTTTTACATTTGGGACGCGCCGTGATACACTGCAATTAAGTTAAGGAACTGCCAAGAAAGGAGGCGCTGAAAATGACACTGAACCTGATCCTGGCCGGTTTGGCCGCGCTGCTGGTGGTGGTGGGTGTTGTCAGCCGTGTGACTGACAAGTAAGCACCCCGCATCCTCTCAACGATCTCACAAATTGGAGTTTTCCCTTGATTCCCCCCCTTTTCTCCCTTATGGGGACGCGCCGTCCATTCCCCCCGGACGGCGCGTCCTTGCGTTTTCCGGCAAAATGTGCTATCATACATCCCGCTTGCACAGGAGGTGTCCCATGAAACAAGAAAAAATCCATATCCTCAGCCTGCTGGCGGCCCTGGTCGCCTCCGTCATCTTCGGCATGAGCTTCATGTTCTCCAAGCTGGCGCTGGCCGTGGCCCAGCCCTCGGTGCTGCTGGCCTTCCGCTTTACGCTGGCCGTGGCGGCCATGACGCTGGTCATCGCCGTCAACGCCCTGGTGGGCAAGCTCCGGGGCAGGAAGCTCTTTGCCTTCGACTTGTGCCACAAGCCTGTGGGCAAGCTGGTGCTGCTGGGCCTTGTGCAGCCGGTGGCCTATTTCATCTTTGAGAATTACGGCATTCTCTACACGTCCTCCGCCGTGGCCGGCACGATCATCGCCGCCGTGCCCGTGTGCTGCATCCTCATGGACGTGCTGGTGCTCCACGAGCGCGTCACGGTGCGGCAGGTGCTGTGCGCCCTGGGCGCGGTGGGCGGCGTGGCGCTGATCTCCGTGGGCGGCGCGGTGATGATCTCCGCCCTGGGCTTGCTGTTTCTGCTGCTGACCATGCTCAGCGACACGGTGTACTACGGCGTCAGCCATAGCGCCGCCAAGAAGTTCACCCCCTTCGAGATGACCTACGTCATGTTCCTGGTGGGCATGGTGGTGTTCGTCCCGGTGGCGCTGCTCCAGGCCGGCGGCCCGACCAGCCCCCTCATCCTCCAGCCCGCCCAAAACGGCGATTTTTGGCTGGCGGTGGTGTATTTGGGCATCCTGTCCTCCGGCGTGGCCTACGGCCTGCTGAACTTTGCCAACAGCCATCTCACCGTCACCGAGGCGTCCCTGTTCTCCAACGTGACCACCGTGGTGTCGGTGCTGGCCGGCGTGGTGCTGCTGAAGGAGACCTTCTCCCTTTGGCAGGCGCTGGGCGTGGTGCTGATCCTGGTCTGTGTATTCGTGGCCAACGTCTCCGGGAAGAAAGAATAAAAAAAGAAGCGGCTGGGGGTGTTTCTCACAGGTACACAAAGTGACCTGACCTTTTGTATGGGCAGGCAGTGGCGCAAGCCGCTGCCTGCCTGTTCTTTTTCTGTCTTGATTTTATCTGTTCTGCGCTTACGACACCTGCGTCTGCGCTGCCATCTGCTGCACGACCATTTCCAGAGAGGGAATGAAGTGGACTTCGGCACTCTCGGCATCTTCTGCGGACATGGTGCTGTCTATGACGCCGATGTCGCGGTAGATGATCCGCACCTCCTGCGTACCGTTGCGGTTGTAGCGGCCCGGCCTTTTTTCTGTCTTATCATCCTGT
>USNH01000108.1 GCA_900556015.1 uncultured Eubacteriales bacterium
GAATCATAACCTTCTTCTTTTATATACTTTAACATATCCTCAAGAAGTTCAGGTGGATCTTGTAAATCTGCATCCATTACTGCTACGTAATCACCTGTTGCTTCTTTAAATCCAGCGTACATCGCCGCCTCTTTACCAAAATTTCTTGAAAAAGATAAAAATCTAACTCTTTTATCATTTCTTGCAAATTCTTTTATAACATCAATTGTTTTATCTTTACTACCATCATTTACAAAAATAAGTTCAAATTCACTATTACTCATTTTCTTCATTACCTTTTTCATTTCATCGTAGAAAAAAGGTAATGACTTTTCCCCTGCGATGGAGTACAATAGACCCACTTGAATCGTATTGGAGGAATTTCCCCTTGAAAAAGATCTATGACGCGGTGGACCGCTTCTGCGCCCGGCACCCCCGCTTTGGCGTCCCGGACCTGATGCGCTGGATCGTCATCGGCAACGTGGCGGTGTACGTTCTGATGCTGCTGACCATGCGCGCCGACGCCAACGCCCTGTCCTTCCTGTATCTGGACGGCGGCAAGGTCCTTCGGGGCGAGATATGGCGCATCATCACCTTCATCTTCGTCCCCGCCAGCAGCAGTCCCTTCTGGCTGGCCATCAGTCTGTACTTCTACTACTGGATCGGCACCTCCCTGGAGCGCCAGTGGGGCACCGCCCGCTTCAACCTCTACTACTGGAGCGGCGTCCTGCTGACGGCCATCGTCACCATCGTGGCCTCCGCCATTTCCGGCACAGGCTATCCCGTGGGCGGCACGGAGTATGTGAACCTGTCCATGTTCCTGGCCTTTGCCTTCCTGTTCCCGGACACCCAGCTGCTGCTGTTCTTCTTCATCCCGGTGAAGATCAAGTGGCTGGCGTGGCTGGATATCGCGGTGTTCGTCATCGGCATCATCCAGTCCCTGCTGGTCGGCAGCTGGCTGGGGGCCATTCTGCCGGTGGTGGCGCTGCTGAACTTCCTGGTGTTCATCTGGCCCGCTATTGACGCCTTTGCCCGGCGGCAGAAATATCGCCATAACCCCCAGACGGTGAACTTCAAAAAGGCCGTCCGCCAACAGCAGCAGCAGCGGGGCTATCACCACAAGTGCGCCGTCTGCGGCCGCACGGACACGGACTATCCCGACCTGCAGTTCCGCTATTGCAGCAAGTGCGCCGGGTACCGCTGCTTCTGCCAGGATCATATTTTCTCTCACGTTCATTTCACCGAGGAGGACCAGTAAAAACGGCCCGGGAAAGGATGATGCGTCCACCATGTTGTTTCATAAGCTGCGGGGCCAGATGTCCGAGTCCATGCTGACGGCGGCGTTTGTGGTCCTGTCCGGCGGCCTGCAGGATGCCTACACCTACCTGTGCCGGGGGCAGGTGTTCGCCAACGCCCAGACCGGCAACATCGTGCTGTTCAGCGCGTATCTGTTCGAGGGGGCCTGGGACCACTGCCTACGGTACCTGATCCCGGTGCTGTCCTTTATGGCGGGCATTTTTGCCGCCGAATGCATCCACCGCCGCTTCAAGCACATGGAAAAGGTCCACTGGCGGCAGCTGATCGTCCTGGCGGAGATGGCCATTCTGTTTGCGGTGGGGTTCATGCCCCAGCCGCTGAACACCCTGGCCAACGCCCTGGTGTCCTTCTCCTGCGCCATGCAGCTGCAGACCTTCCGCAAGGTCCGGGGCCACGCCTATGCCAGCACCATGTGCATCGGCAACATGCGCAGCGGCACCGAGGCCCTGTGCGCCTATTTCCACACCAGGGAGCCGGAGGCCCTGCGCAATGCCATGACCTATTTCGGCGTCATCGGCCTGTTCGCCGCCGGGGCCGGGCTGGGCGCGCTGGTAACGCGGCTGCTGGGCGTCCGGGGGATCTGGGCCTCGTGCCTGCTGCTGACGGTGGGCTTTCTCACCATGTGCATCCCCACGGACCGGAAAGCAAAATAAACAGAACCGGAGTGCCGCGGCACTCCGGTTTTGTTATTTCTCAGCTCTCAATGATCTTCTCCGGCTGCTTCAGGTCCCGGTCGATCTGCTTGCGGTAGCGGTCCTCCTCGCTGAACACGCAGCCGCAGTATTTCTGCATATAAAATCCCCGCTCCCGGGCCTCCTGCTGGCCCGCCCGGAACCCGGGCCGGAAATCCCGGTACAGAAACGCCACGCCGTAGGCTTCGGCCGCCTCCTCCGCCGTCTGCCGCAGCAGCTCATGGTTCTGGTAGGGGCTGACGAACAGGGTGCTGGTGAAGCTGCCGTACCCGTGCTCTGCCGCGTAGCGGGCGGTCTCCCACAGGCGGATGTGATAGCAGCGGCCGCACCGGTGGTCGATGTCGCCGCACACCGCCCGGCAGAAGTCCCGCAGGCCATAGTCCTCCCGGACGATGAGCTTCATGCCGATGGCGGGGGCATAGGCCATCAGCGTGTCCCGCCGGGCCTTGTACTCCTGATAGGGGTGGATGTTGGGGTTGTACCAGAAGCTCACCGGTTCGATGCCCTCCTCCCGCAGCTGCCGGATGCAGGACACGGAGCACGGTGCGCAGCAGGTGTGCATCAATGTTTCCATGGCTTACTCCTTACGCTTTTTAAGAAGGCTCCGCAGCTTCTCCAGAGGCCGGGGCAAGGGGGCGGCGGACAGGAAGCGGTTGCGCACCTGCTGGAAGGGCTGCTGGGCAAAGGCGGCGAAAAAGTCCTCCCGGCTGCCGGAGGCTTCCTGGGGAGCCGACAGAGCCCCGGCGCAGGCCACCGCCTGGTCCAGGGTCAGCTTTTCCCGCTTTAGGGGCAGTGTGTCGAAATAGTGGGCGCCCTTGGCACTGTTCACCAGCAGCAGGGAAATGCTGTACCGGGGTACCTCCGGGTGGAAGTCCTTGGGCGGGTCCCGGTATATGCCCAGGGTCAGGTCCGCCGGGCGGTCGGTGCTGGTATAGGGACACCGGTGGCATGCCGGGCGCAGAAACAGCCGCTGCCGCAGACCCCGGCCGAAATCGGACTTGCCGAAGGGGGCGTCATACTGGGCCCCGCCGTCGAAGCGCACATGGAACCGCCGCTCCTTTTCCCCCGGCAGCTTGCCGCAGAAGCTCACGGCCACCGGCGGCCGCCGCTTGATATAGGCCATGGACCGCACCAGCTGGCTCCACACCCCCGGGGACGACACCCCGCTGCACACCACGTCGCAGGTCAGCAGCCGCTCCGGGTGCTCCCCCAGGAAGTGGTAAAGTCCGTCCACCTGACAGGGGGTGCCGGAAAACAGCACCCGCCGCCCCTGGTCCAGATAGTGCCGCACCCGGCGGAAGCTGTCGCCCAGGTCGCTCTGCACCGGCTTTGCCCCCCGGATCCGGGACAGCTCCGCCTTGTCCTTCACGGCGATGTGCCGCACCTGCAGCTCCTCATCCAGGGCCGCGCCGAACACCACGCCGCCCTCGTCCAGGATGTACTCCGCCAGCAGGGAGAACACCCCGCCTGCGGTGGAGGCCTGCCGCACGGCGGCGTCCGGGTTCCAGGCGGCGAACACCGCCGGTTCCGGCCGGGGCTCCCGCTGCTTGCGCACCGGGCAGATATGGGCGCAGTGGCCGCACTGGATGCAGGCGTCGGTGACGGTGGGATACAGGAAGCCCTCCCGGTCCGGCAGCATATGAATGGCCCCCTTGGGGCAGCCGCTGGCGCAGGCGCCGCAGCCGGTGCAGCTGCCGCGCTCCGGCAGCGGGGAAGCGGGATAGGTGCGGCGGGCCGCTTCGGCGATGTGACGGGCCAGATCGCCCATGCGCTCGAATGTCGCGGCCAGACGCAGGGTGGAGACGACCACACGCAGATCGGTGGCCACCGGGTTCTGCTTGGCCAGCAGCTTCACGCACTGGTCGATGACGCTGGATTCGAGGGCGTCGATTTCGATGTCGCCGTCGATGACGGCCTGGGCGGCTTCAAGATTCTGGTTCAGCAACGCGTCGCCGGCACCATTGATTGCCTTGCGAACGTCTTGCGCCATGCGGTCGAGGTCATCGGCGACTGCCTTGAGCTCTTCATTGAAGATAACGCGCATATGCTTGCCTTTCAAATGCTTCACGTATGTCAATATCGGGTTCGGATATAACCTCTCCCAAGTGTATTAGGGAATTGGCGGATTCGCACGTGACGGACGTGTTGTTCCGCCAATGTTCACCGGCACGTTCACCCTGCGTTCACGAAAATCGCGCCACGACCATTCATCGGGGAACGTCAGGGTGTGCGAGAATGAAGACATGTTTGAATCCGTAGGCACGTGGTGGCGCAATCTGACACATCGCCATGGTGACGATCGCAACAATGATGATACTTTGGATGACGCGACGAACACGTTGCTGTCCATACTGCCGCTGGCCTCCATCGTGGTCGACGAGCATGACGAGGTGATACGCGCGCATCCGGACGCCTACGCCCTTGGCGTGGTGCGGGACGACGCCATCGCCGATGACACCGTGGCAAGCGCGGTGCACGAGGTCCGTGCCCACGGCGGCAAGAAGCAGTTCAGCCTGACCACGACCACGTTGCATGAGCCGAAGAAGGCTCCGAAAGCAGGGAAGCCAACCATGCGGGAGGTTGCCAAACAGGCGTTGATCGGCCAATCGCCGGACAAGCCGGTGACCACGGTGTCCCGCCCGAACTGGCTGAAGGTGATCGTAGGCAGGCTCAACGAACGCTTTGTGGTGGTGCTGGTTTCCGACGTGAGCGAAACCGTCCGTTTCTCCCAGATCCGTGATTCCTTCATCACCAACGTTTCGGAGCAGCTCCTCAAGCCGACGCAGTCGCTGGAGGAGCTTGCGGACGCGTTGGAACATGACTCGGACAATAAGGCCGCGATTGAGGGGAACACCGTAAAACTG
>USNH01000109.1 GCA_900556015.1 uncultured Eubacteriales bacterium
CTTGTGACGGACGGCGGGGCTGAACATCGACTACTACCCCACCAACTTCGTCCCGCAAGGCGGAACACTTTACTACATCGACTATGAGTGCAGCGCCTATATGGAGCAGTGGGATTTTGAGCACTGGGGCGTTCAGTATTGGGCCGTGCCGACATCGGAGGGGTAGCGACCCGGCAGAAGTGGTCGAGGCCGTCGTTCAGGCTGCCGGACTGCGGTAAGGAGGAAGCAAAGCCGGCGCGGGACGGTAGAGTGAGCTGAGAGAGCGCCCCTTTCCCCGGCGCGCAAGAGAAACTGTTGTCTTACGGCGGAAAACGGCGTATAATATACCTGTTATGCG
Organism: uncultured Eubacteriales bacterium; assembly: GCA_900556015.1. The sequence continues at coordinate 338 of USNH01000109.1, forward strand.
ATTTTGAGAAGCAGGAGGCGCTCTTATGAAACTTATGGTACTGGACGGCAACAGCCTCATCAACCGCGCCTACCACGGTGTTCGGCCTCTGACAACCCGGCAGGGGCTGCACACCAACGCCATCTTTGGCTTTCTGACCACCATGCAGCGGCTGGTGGACGAGGAGAAGCCCGACGCCCTGTGCGTCACCTTTGACCGCCGCGAGCCCACGTTCCGCCACAAGGCGGACGCGGCGTACAAGGCCAAGCGCAAGCCCATGGACGAGGAGCTGGCCATGCAGCTCCAGCCCATGAAGGACGTGCTGGACGCCATGTCCATCCCCCGGTACGAGCTGGCGGGCTACGAGGCCGACGACCTGATCGGCACTATCAGCCGCCGGTGCGAGGCGGCGGACTGGGAGTGCGTCATCGTCACCGGCGACAAGGACAGCTTGCAGCTCATCACCGACCACACCCGGGTAAAGCTGGCCACCGGGATGCCGGGGAGGGAGTCCTATAAGGACATGACGCCGGACACGTTCCAGGAGGCCTACGGCTTCGATCCCATCCACATGATCGACCTGAAGGCGTTGATGGGCGACGCCTCGGACAACATTTCCGGCGTGCCGGGCATCGGCGAAAAGACGGCCATGGGGCTGATACAGACCTACGGCAGCATCGACGCGGTGTATGAGAACCTGGACAGCACGGGTCTGAAAGCCGGAATGTTATGTAAACTCAAGGACGGCGAGGCGGCGGCCCGTCACAGCTACTGGATGGCCACCATCGTCACCGATGTGCCCATGGCCTTTGACCCGGCGGACGCGCTGCGAAAGCCCTTCAAGCCGGAGCTGTACGATGTATTTCTGCGGCTGGAGTTTCAGAAGTTCATCGACAAGTACCACCTGACGCCGGGCCATCAGGCCGAGACCCACCGGGAGTATACCGCCGCGGCGGAGGTACTGACGGACGCGAACCGGGCGGAGGAGTGTTTGGCGCTGTGGCGGGCGGCGGAGCACGTCACCGTGTACGGCCTGCCGGATCTGTCCGCCCTGGTGGTGGAATGTGAGACAGGGGAGGACAGCTCTCTGGCGGTGGAGCTTTATGTAAACCGCTACGCGGACGACTGGCACGGCCTGCTGGCGGCGCTGTTCGCCGCCGACATCAAAAAGGTGGGCCACAACGTCAAGGACATGATGCGCGCCCTGCTGGAGCAGGGGCTGCCTGCCGAGGGCTTCGTGTTCGATACGGCGCTGGCGGCCTATCTGCTGGATGCCACCGCCGGGAGCTACGACCTGCCCCGGCTGTTCGTGGCGTATTATAATGAAGAACTGCCCAAGGCGGCCCACCTTGCGCCGGAAGCATTCACCTCGCTGCTGGGCGAGGACGCGGAGGCTTCCGCCGCGCTGCTCAGCTACACCGCCGCCGTGACCGCCCTCTATGAGACGCTGTCGCCCAAGCTGGCGGAGCTGAACATGGAGCGGCTGTATTACGACGTGGAGCTGCCCCTTTGCCGGGTGCTGGCGGACATGGAGACGGCAGGCTTTTTGGTGGACCGCAAAGCGCTGGCGGAGTTCGGCGAGATGCTGGGCCGCACCATGGACGAGACGGAGCGGGCCATCTACGACGCGGCGGGAGAGCGGTTCAACATCAACTCCCCCAAGCAGCTTGGGGCGCTGCTGTTCGACAAGCTGGGGCTGCCCCACGGGAAAAAGACCAAGACCGGCTGGTCTACCAACGCGGAGGTGCTGGAGAAGCTGCGGTATGACTATCCGCTGGTGGACAATATCCTGCGCTACCGGCAGTACGCCAAGCTGCGTTCCACCTATGTGGACGGCCTGCTGAAGGTCATCGGCCCGGATGGCCGGGTGCGTACCAGCTTCCAGATGACGGTAACGGCCACGGGGCGGCTGAGCTCCACCGAACCGAACTTGCAGAACATCCCCACCCGCACCGAGCTGGGAAGCCGCCTGCGGGCCATGTTCACCGCCGCGCCGGGCTGCGTGCTGGTGGACGCGGACTACTCTCAGATCGAGCTGCGGCTGCTGGCGGATATGGCCGGGGACACGGAGATGCGGGACGCGTTCCGCTCCGGCGCGGATTTCCACACCGTCACCGCCGCCAAGGTGTTCCACCTGCCCCCGGAGCAGGTGACGCCGGAGCTGCGCCGCCGGGCCAAGGCCGTGAATTTCGGCGTGGTGTACGGCATTTCCGCCTTCTCCCTGGCCCAGGACATCGGCGTGACGGTGCAGGAGGCCAAGGACTACATGGAGCGGTATTTTGCAACCTACGCCGGTGTGCGGCAGTACATGACCGACGTGGTGGCCCAGGCGGAGCGTGATGGCTTCGTGGAGACGCCCATGCACCGCCGCCGGGCGCTGCCGGAGCTGAAAAGCAGCAACCGCAACCTGCGGGAGTTCGGCAAGCGGGTGGCGCTGAATATGCCGGTGCAGGGCGCTGCCGCCGACATCATCAAGGTCGCCATGGTCCGAGTACACAGCCGCCTGCGGGACGAGGGACTGCAAGCCCGGCTGCTGATGCAGGTACACGATGAGCTGATCGTGGAGTGCCCCGTGTCGGAGCGGGAGCAGGTGGAACACCTGCTGACGGAGGAGATGTCCCGTGCCGCCTCGCTGTCCGTGCCCCTCATCGCCGAGGCCCATTCCGGCCAAAACTGGCTGCAAGCCAAGGAGTGACTATCATGAAAACGGTTAAGATCGTACCCATGTCCGCCGAGCATTTGGACGCGCTGGCGTCCCTGGAGCGGATCTGCTTCTCCCGTCCCTGGTCGCGGCAGATGCTGGCCGATGAGCTGGACAACCAGTGCGCCGCGTTTTTGGTGGCCCTTGAGCCGGACACGGACAAGGTCATTGGCTACGCCGGGCTGCTGGTGGCCGCCGACGAGGGCTATATCACCAACGTGGCCGTAGACCCCTCCCGCCGCCGTCAGGGCGTGGCCGCCCAGCTGCTGCGGGTGTTCGATGACTTTGCCCGCGCCAACCGCCTGGCGTTTCTGACGCTGGAGGTGCGGCCCTCCAACCAGGCCGCCATCGCCCTGTATCAGGGCTTCGGCTTCACTGAGGCGGGGCGGCGCCGGAACTACTACGACCTGCCCAAGGAGGATGCCCTCATCCTGACAAAATACTACAACGGGGAGGCGTCACAATGAACATTCTAGCCTTTGAATCCTCCTGCGACGAGACGGCGGTGGCCGTGGTGCGGGACGGACGGCAGGTGCTGTCCGACGCCATTTTGTCCCAGGCCGATATGCACGCGCTGTACGGCGGCGTCGTGCCGGAGATCGCCTCCCGCAAGCACGTGGAGGCCATCGCAGCCCTGACGGACAAGGCGCTGTCCGACGCGGGCCTGACGAAGCAGGACATCGACGCGGTGGCCGTCACCTACGCGCCGGGGCTCATCGGCGCGGTGCTGGTGGGGGTCAGCTTTGCCAAGTCTGCCGCCTACGCCCTGAACGTGCCGCTGATCCCGGTACACCACGTCCGGGGGCACATCGCCGCCAACTATCTAGCCTTTCCGAAGCTGGAGCCGCCCTTTGTGGCCCTGGCCATCTCCGGCGGCAACACGCTGATCGTGGACGTGGCGGATTACACGGACATGACCATCCTGGGCGCGACACGGGACGACGCGGCGGGAGAGTGCTTCGACAAGGCCGCACGGGTGCTGGGACTGCCCTATCCCGGCGGCAGGCCCATGGACGAGCTGGCCCAGCGGTCACAGGGCGGCAAGTACGACCTGCCCAGCGCCCACGTGTCCGGCGCGGAGCTGGACATGAGCTTTTCCGGCCTCAAGACCGCCGTGGTGAACATGGCCCACAACGCCCAGCAGAAGGGCGAACCGCTGGACGCGGCGGCGCTGGCCCGCGATTTCACCCGCGCCGTGTCCAATGAGCTTGTGCCCCGGGCCATGCGGGCGCTGGAGCTGACGGGCCGCAAGGCGCTGGTGGCCGCCGGCGGCGTGGCTGCCAACTCCATCATCCGCGCCGATTTGCAGAATGCCTGTGAAAAGGCCGGGGTGAAGCTGTACCTGCCGCCGCTGCGGTGGTGCGGCGACAACGGCGCGATGATCGGCGCGCAGGGCTACTATGAGTATCAGGCCGGGAAGACCGCCGGACTGGAGCTGAACGCCTACGCCACCATGGACCTGGGCGCACCCCTACTGTGACCAAGCACCCCCGTTTTCGGGGGTGCTTTTTGTCAACCAACCGCCGGCGGCGGTGTTATGGAAATCATCACGCCTATATCCTTCGTTCTTCTCCATGATATGACATTATGTTAAGCTAACGGCGTGTGTTTCGCGGGTGAAAGAGGTGTTTTTCGGTACTTACATTTTCTTCCATAACAAGAAAATTCAGCGTATTTAAAAGGATTTTCGCAGTGTGGAAAAAGTGGTGGAAAATGTGGATAACTCATTGTAAAAATTATGTCATGTAGAATTATGTCAAATTAACGTAAAGGCCTCCGGGTTGCTGTCGGCGTGCTGTTTTGTGTGAAAAGT
>USNH01000110.1 GCA_900556015.1 uncultured Eubacteriales bacterium
TCCCCGCCATATACTGGCGGGGAGCTTTTTTGCGGGGAGGGGTCATTTTGCAGGGATTGGTCTGCTATCGGGACACGGGGGAGAAAAACGGCGCGCGCATGCTCTGCGGCGTGCGCTTTGACGCGGCCTACGCATCGCGCGGCGAGGGAATGCTTGCTGCACTTTCGGCCAAGCGCGCAGCAAAATACCTGCAAAAGCGCCGTGTGAGTTATGCCGTGTTTCCCAAGGATTATCCATATGCGGAGGTATTTGCGCGCTGTGGTGTCCTGCCGCCGCCCGAGCAGCCGCTGCGCATGGCAAAGGCGGCGGAGATCATCCGCCGCGCGATGGCGCGGCTCGGCCTTGCGCCGGAGCGGGCACGTATCGCGCTGTGCGCACCCTCGCAGAGTGCGGCGCTCGAAGCGGCGGCGCGCGAGCTCTCTAAAGATGTGCGCTATCTTGCACTCTGCGCGCCGAATGGCGAGCGCCTTGCGCGCACGCTGCGCTGGGACTGCGGCGCGAGTGTCCATACATTGCAGACGGACGAGAGGATCGCCGCCGACCTGAGCGTCTGCTTCGACGATTTCCCGCTGCCCGACGGCCTTGTGCTGCCGCTGGGGAGCGGTGCGGTTTCTGTCGCCTATGGGACGGAAAACCTGGGCGATGCAGCGATGATCTGGAATGAAGATCAGCTCATCTGCGCACTCTACGCCTCGCTTGCGCGCCGCGCGGACGAAATTTGGGTAAAAGATGTGAAAATGCCGCCCGATGGGGGAGAAAACGCAAACTTACCTTGACAACACGGGGCAAAATCACTATAATTATTTCGCTAAAATGGTATTCGTGTGCGCGCCGCGCAATTTTGCGGGCGCGAAAGAAAGGAACGATCTCAATATGAAAAAAGAGTACAGCTTGCCCTGCTCGTTCTTCGCCTCGTCGTACTCGCTGTTCTCGCTCAGGTCGCCGAAGCCGCGGGCCTCCTTGATCAGCTCCGCCACCTCGTCGGCGCGGGTGGTCTTGCTGTAATCCAGCTCCTGTTTCAGCTCGTCATAGCGAGCCTGACTCATTTTAAATTCCTTAGCCATGCTGCACATCCCTTTCTATTGGTAAGATGCCCCTCTACAGGCAGAATACGCATAATACGTCACGTTGCATTATAGTGATTTTCCCGCCGTATGTCAAGCGAGGATGTGACGGAAGCCACGCGAATTTCTGATGTCTGCCATTTCCCCGCCTCCACCAGCGCGGCCAGCAGCGTCTCCGGCAGCGGCGGGTCGCTGTACGTCACCGTCTGCACGCGGGCGCAGTCGCCGGTCAGATACAGCGCCGGGCCGTCCACCGACCCGGCGCTGTGGCCGGTGCAGACCGTCAGCGCCACCGGCAGGCCGCCGTCACCGGGGGACACGCCCCAGCGCCGCAGCAGCAGCGCCGACAGGCCGGGGTCGCGGCCCTCCAGCCGGATATATCGGGCGCGGCGGGCCAGGACGGACGCCGCACGGTGTGCGGCCTCCTCCCCACCCACGCCGCAGCGCAGACAGACGGCGGCGCGGGACAGCGTATCGCCGCATAGGGCATCCATCAGACCGTCCAGCAGCGAAAGCCGCAGCGGCAGCACCGGCACGGGGTCGATGCCCTGCCGGGCGGCCAGGGCGGCCAGCGCCGCCGTGTCAAACACGCCCCGGCGCACACCGGCCCCGTACAGCCGCCGCAGATACTTCGCAGCACGGCGGCGGGCGAGAAAGCCGCCGCCCACGGAAAGATGCCATAGGGACAGCCCGTGGATGGCGGCGGGTGCAAGTTCCGTTTTCGAAGACGTTGTTATGTAAACCAACATGGCGTGTCCTTTCTCGAATGAGCGTAGGGGCGGACGACTCTGTCCGCGTGGAGCGAAGCGGAACGAGTGCCCTTGGGGTGCGCCCCCCCCCGGAATGACAGAGTGGGTTTATCAACAACCTGAAAGCGCTGGCCCAGTATATGGGCCAGCGCTCCTATGCATACCTATTCCCTTACCACATTCTGATGTAGCCCGCCAGGTAGTTCAGCGGGTCCTGATACACGCCGTTGATACGCACCTCGTAATGCAGGTGCGGGCCGGTGGACGCACCGGTCGAGCCGGTGATGCCCAGCACCGTGCCCTGGGACACCGTCTGCCCTTTGGACACGCTGACGGTGCTCAGGTGGGCATACAGCGTGGTCACGCCGCCGCCATGGTCCACCACCACGTAGTTGCCGTAGCCGCTGCCGCCATAGTAGCTGCCCTGCCGTGGGCTGCTGGCCAGGATGACCTTGCCGCTCTTGGTGGCGAACACGGAGCTGGTGAAGCCCACGCTGCATATATCCACGCCCTTGTGGTTCGTACTGCCGAAGCCGCCGGGGGCGACACGGCTGCCGATGGGCGAGCTGATCTTCTTGCTGGTGTTCACGGGCCAGATGAAGCCCTCGTTGCTGGGCACGACATCGGACTCGGCGATGAGCCGGTCGATCTCGGCGGCGATCTCCTTGGCGGCCTTTTCCTCGGCGGCGTAGATCTGCTCCAGCGCCTTTTGGTCGGCGGCGTACTCCTCCATCAGGGCGGTGGTCTCGTTCAGCTTGGTCTCCAGCTCGTCCTGCTGCTCACCCAGCTGGCGCTCGTGCTCCTCCATGGCGGCCTTCTCCGCTGCGATGTTGGCGCGGGTTTCCTGAATGGCGGCGATGAGGGACTTGTTGTACTCTGCCACCTCGTTGACGAACTCCATGCGGTTCAGCAGGTCGGCCATGCTGGTGGCCTTGAACAGGACGGACAGATAGCTCAGACTGCCGCGTTCCTCCTCGCTGCGTACCTGCTCGCAGAACAGCTCGTATTGCAGATCCTCCAGCTCCTCGTAGCGGGTGATCTCGTCCGCCGCGTGCTGGATCTGACCCTGGGTGTCGTCGATCTGCTCCAGCAGCAGCTGGTTGCGCTGATCCAGCAGATTTTTGGTGGCCATCACGTCCTCTTTCTTCTTCTTGGCGTCGGCGATCTGCTTTTCCAGCTCCTTGAGCTTGTCGGCCTGCTCCTTTTTCTTCTGCTCCAGCGCCGCCATTTGGGCGGCCTTCTCCTGCTCCGCCGCCTCCTGCTCCGCCGTTTTGGCGGCGTAGGCCACCGTCACCGTCCCCACAAGCAGCAGGGACAGCGTCAGCGTCAGGGCCAGCAGGCCGCAGAGGATACGTTTCATTGGCTTCATGGGGGTTCTCCTTTCAGTCGTTACACGCGGAGGAATTTGCGGATGGCGGTCAGGCTGCCGCCCACGCCCACCAGAACGCCCGCACCCAGGAACACCAGGGCCACGAAGTACCAGATGTCCGTAAACGGCACAACGTGCAGGATCTGCAGGCTGTCGGAGGACGCGATGCCCTTGGCCACCGCCATATACAGCAGCCACTGAAGGCCGAAGGCGATAACGGCGCTCAGCGCGCCCAGCAGCAGCCCTTCGTACACGAAGGGCCAGCGGATGAAGCCGTTGGTCGCGCCCACCATTTTCATGACGGCGATCTCATCGCGGCGGTCGAAGGTGGTGAGCTTGATGGTGTTGGAGATGATGAACACCGACACCAGCAGCAGTATGGCGATAAGGGCGATGGAGATGACCCCCGCCACGTTGCGGACGGTGACGAAGCCGTTGGCCACCGCCTCATCGGCGCGGGCCTTGGCGATGCCCGGCACTTGCTCCACCGCGTCGCGGGTGGCCATGATCTGATCCGGGTCGGTGACATGGATCACGTAGCGGTGGCGGAACACCTCCGGCAACAGGTCGCCGTACACGCCCTCGGCATCGTATTTGGCCACGTAGGCATCCCGTGCCTCGGTGCGGGTCACGAAGGAGCAGTCCTCCACGTTGTCCACGGCCTCCACCTGGGCTTGGAGCGCACGGGCCTGATCCTCGTCCAGCGTCTCGTCCACAAAAGCCACGATAGCGTTCTCCTGCTGCAGGTCGGCCAGGTTCTCGTCGGCGTTGTAGGCCACCAGGGTGAACGTACCCATGATGAGCAGGCAAGCCACGGTGACGCCGATGGCGGCAAAGGACATGAAGCCGTGGGAGAACATATTCCCCGCGCCTTCCTTGACAAAAAACTTGAAATCGTGCTTCATAGGTCACACCTCATAGCTGCCCATGCCGTCACCGATGACGCGCCCCTCGTTGAGCAGGATGATACGCTTGTTGAAATGGTTCACCAGTCCCCGCTCGTGGGTGACGACGATCACCGTCGTGCCCAGGGCGTTGATGCGCTCCAGCAGCGTCATGATCTCCAGGGAGCGGGCCGGGTCGAGGTTGCCGGTGGGCTCGTCCGCCACGATGGTGCTGGGGTTGTTCACCAGCGCCCGGGCGATGGCCACGCGCTGCTGTTCGCCGCCGGACAGCTCGTCTGGATAGCGGCTGCCCTTATCCGCAAGGCCCACCAGTGCCAAGACGTAGGGGATGCGGCTTCGCAGCTCCTTGGGCTGTGCGCCCACTGCCCGCATGGCCAGGGCCAGGTTGTCATGCACCGTCTTGTTGGCGATGAGGCGGAAATCCTGAAAGATCACGCCGATGGTGCGGCGCATATAGGGTATCTGCCGCTCGTGGATACGGCTCATGGAGAAGCCGTTGACCATGACCCGGCCCGCCGTGGGGACGATCTCGCCGGTGAGCAGCTTGATGATGGTGGACTTGCCCGACCCGGACGGGCCCACCAGGAAGGCGAACTCGCCGTCCTCCACTGTAAAGGAAACGCCCTTGAGGGCGTGCGTCCCGTTTTCGTATACCTTTTCCGCGTCTATCAAACGAATCATAGCAGCGCTCCTGTTCGTCAAAATGCAACATATTGTGGTAAAATG
>USNH01000111.1 GCA_900556015.1 uncultured Eubacteriales bacterium
AGGGGGTGAGGCCATGCGAATTACGTTACATATCGGGCCTTTCACGGTCACGATCATCGTAAAACGCAGAAACCGCCACCCTGCACGGTGACGGTTTCTCATTTTGAGTTTCCTAAACTAGTTCAGGGCTGACCGCTTGTCGCAGCGTCCCCTTATTTATTATTATAGCGATTTCCTGCCCGTTGTCAAGTCCCCTTCTGCGAGGGACACCAACGCCAGCACCCTGCCGGACACGTTCTGTTCGCCATAGGATGCACCTCCTCTTCCCTTTTCTCCGGCCTCGCGCTTACTCCGCCGGATGCTCCTCATCGTAGGCCTGCCGCACGGCGATGGCCAGCTGGTCGGCGCAGGACGTAGGCCGCGGGCCGCAGGTATTGCCCCGCAGCAGCGTCTCGATCTGCGCCACCGTCATGCCGTCCACCAGCTTGCTGACGGCCTTCAGATTGCCGTCACAGCCGCCCCGGAAATGCACATCGTGCACCCGGTCGCCATCCAGCCGGAATGTGATCTGGCTGGAGCAGGTCTGCCTCGTCTTATAGGTATGTTCCATAGCTTTTACTCCTTCGGTATTTTTTCATAGCTCACGGGCTTGCCGCCCGTCACCGTCACCTGATAGCCTGTCCCCGGCAGCGGATCGTAGTCATACCGCGTGCCGCCGAACCAGCGCATCATCAGCCCCGACGTCACGCCGCCGTGGATGACGCACACCGCGTCCTCCCCCGATGCCAGCACCGGCGCGATGGCCTCCAGGCTGCGCGCCAGCACCTGAGGCGCGCTCTCGCCGTGGGGACACACGTTGTGCTCCGCGTCCTGGGCCCAAGCCCGGAACGATGGGTCGTGCTCCAGATCGCCGTCGTAGGGCCGCATCTCGAAATCGCCGAAATCCATCTCCCGCAGACCCGGCAGCACCGTAAAGGGCACGTCGCCGTAGATGGCCCGCAGCGTCTGCTCCGTCCGGAGCATCCCGCTGGTGTAGTACCGCTTTCCCGTGGGATATACCCCGGCGGCGGCCCGTTTTTTCAGTTCCTCCAGCGATTCGGGCAGCACCGGGATATTGGCCGCCCCGTAATACAATCCGTTGCGGCTTCCTTCGGTCTCGCCGTGCCGCAGCAGCGTCAGCTTCATTTCAACACCTCCGTCAATCCGCACAGCACCCGCGTCACATGCTCCGCCTCCCGGGCCAGCCGCTGCACCAGCACGCCGTGGCGCTCCCGCCAAGCCCGCTCCTGCCCGTCCATGGGCACGATGCCGCCGTTCACCTCACGGGTGATGACCACCGCGTCCCGAAAAAGCGGCAGGTAGGGCGTTACGTCCTCCCGGCGGCTCAGCGCCTCCAAATGCCGGTAGCACCGCTTCCCCGGCACAGGCGCGCCCAGCGCCAGGTCGCACACGTCCGCGTCCGTCAAACCATATCGCTCCATGGCGTATTCCAGCTTTCCCTGGAACGCGCCGCCGATGATCAATTCCATACTTACCTCCAAACCGCCAGCGTCAACACGCCCCACAGCTCGCCCACCGTCAGGGCGAAGCCCGACACGTCGCCGGACATCCCGTCCAGCTGCCGGTATCCGTACCACACCGCCAGGGCGCAGCCCACCGCCGTCATGGCCGGGGCAAAGCTCCCCGCCAGCAACAGCGGCAGCACCGCCGACAGCGCCAGGCATACCGCCGCGAACCACACCGGCCCGCCGCCCCGCTGCATGGCGCTGTACTGACTGCTGTCCAGCGGGCGCAGCGTCAGCACTGCCAGCGCCGCGCAGGAGCGGCTGGCCACCGGGATCAGCGCCAGCCCCCACAGGGACAGCAACCGGGCCGACAGGAACGCGCTCCACTGGCCCATGGCCAGCAGCACCATGCAGATCACCGCGAACGCGCCACAGTGGGAGTCCTTCAGTATCCGCCGCCGTGTCTCCAAATCCCGGCGGCTCAACACCGCGTCACACACGTCCATGAAGCCGTCCAGATGCAGAAAGCCCGTCATCAGCCACGGCGCGGCGGCCAGCAGCGCCGCTGCCAGCGGGCCAGGCAGCCACTGGACAAGGCAGGCACACAGCACCCACACGCCGCCCACCACGCAGCCCACCAGCGGCAGACACGCCAGCATTTTTCGCCGGGCGCTCTCTCGCCATATTTTCTTCGGGCAGGGGATGGCCAAAAACATCCCCCAGGCCATGAAAAAGCCGTATACCCAGTCACTCACGGGACAGCGCCCCCTTCCATATCCGGGGCAGCCCCCCAGCCATTTCGCACACCACGTCGAACTCCGCTGCCAGCCCCCGGCAGATATGGGCCAGCGCCCGGACGTAGACCTCCGTGCCGTCACGGTAGTCCTCGCCGCCCCGCCAGATGTCGTCGCACACGGCGACGAAGTGGGCCGGATACAGGCTGACGGTCAGCAGCTCCGCCAGCACACGCTCCCCAGCGCGTTCGTCCATTTCGCCGCCGTAGGGGAACATCTGCTCGGACAGACAGGCCGTCACGCTGTCGAACAGCACCGTCCCCGCCGGGGCGATGGCCGCCAGGCCGTCCGGCAGGCTGAAGCTCCGCTCCACCGTGGTGAAGCCCATGCCCGCCCGGTCGTCCCGGTGGCGCTGGATGCGCTCCTCGTCCTCCCCGTCGTGGGGGGTCATGGTGGCCCAGTAGTACAGCGGCCCGCCGCCGGCCAGCGCTGCCGCCAGTTTTTGGGCGGCGGTGCTCTTGCCGCTCTTGCCGCCGCCGATGAACAACGCTCTCATGCTCCCTCCACCGTAAAGGCGTCCGCCGCCCGTATTTCGTCCAGATAGTCGTCCTGTATGGCCGCCTCCGCGAAGGTGGCCATACCCCGCATCACGCCGCAGGCGGCCTCCAGCACCCGGAACAGCAGCGGACAGCCGCTGCCCTCCCCCAGCCGCATTCCAAGGCGCAGGCAGGGGGTCATGCCCAGCTCCGCCGCCGCCAGGCGATAGCCCGGCTCGCAGGAGTCGTGGGACAGGAACAGATAGTCCGCCGCCGCAGGGCACAGGCGCACGGCGCACAGCGCCGCCACGGCGGAGATCAGCCCGTCCACCGCCGCCGGGATGCGCTCATGGGCACAGCCCAAAAACGCGCCGGTCATGGCGGCGAGATCCAGCCCGCCTACCGCCGTCAGCACGTCCAGCACGTCCCGGCGGTCAATAGGCCGCCGGGTCACGGCCTGACGCAGCACCGCCTTCTTCCGGGCGAAGCCCTCGTCCGTCAGTCCGCCGCCCCGGCCCGCCACCGTGTCGATGTCCGCCCCGGTGAGCACCGCCAGCACGGCGGCGGAGGTGGTGGTGTTGCCGATGCCCATCTCGCCGACGCCCAGCGCCGTCACGCCGTCACGCCCCGCCAGCGCGGCCTGCTCCGTGCCCGCCGACAGCGCGTCCAGCACCTGCTGGCGGGTCATGGCGTCCTCCCGGGCGATGTTGCCGGTGGTGCGGCGGATGTGCCGGTCTAAAATGGCGGCGCAGCGAGGGTCTTGGGCCATGCCCACGTCCACCACCGTCACCTCGTCGCCGAAGCAGGCGGCCATGGAGGACATACCCGTCACGCGGCGGGTCATATTCACCGCCTGCTGCCGCGTGACAGCGCGGGGCGCGCAGGACACGCCCTCGTCCACCACGCCGTTGTCGGCGGCGAACACCGCCACCCGGCACTTGTTCATAACGGGACACAACTGCCCGGTGATGCCCGCCAGCCGGATGGAGATGGTCTCCAGCGCTCCCAGGCTGCCGGGAGGCTTGGCCAGCGCCGCCTGCCGTTTCTCCGCGGCGGTCATGGCCGCCCCGTCCGCCGGGGCGATGGCCTGTATGTACGCTTGCAGCTCCTGCTCTGTCATGTGTGCTCCTCGATATAGCCTTTCTCCGCCAGCCATACAAGCGATGGCAGGCAGTCCTGATTTTCAATGGTAAAGGTGGCCTCCGGCGCTTCCCGCAGCACCGCGTCCAGCACCGTCTCCATGGGGATGCTCCCCTCCCCCAGCGGCTGGTGCAGGTCGGTGTCGCCCTCGTTGTTGTGCAGGTGTACGTGGCGCAGCCACGGGGACATAGGCGCCACCCAGTCCAGCGGCGGCGTGGTGCTGACGCAGGTGTTGGCGTGGCCCACGTCCAGGCACAGGCTCAGCCGGGGATCATCCACCCCCGCCGCGATCTGCACCAGTGTCTCCGGCGAGGACTCCATCACGTTCTCCAGCGCCAGTGTCATGCCCTTTGGCAGCTTGTCCAGCAGCGCCCGCCAAAACAGCACCGACTGCTCCACGTACCACTCCGGGAAGTACACGTGGGGGATGAAGCCGCCGTGGCACACCATCCGCGTCACGCCCAGGGAGGACGCCGTCTCCGCCGCCTGCAAAAGGCGCTTTTCCGCCACCTGCCGCACCAGCGGGTCGATGGCGCAGGGCGACAGCTCGGCAAAGGGGGCGTGCAGCCAGAAGCGTTCCACGCCCGCCATGTCCCGGCGCACCCGCTCCGCCGTCTCCGGCGCGTCCAGCATGGGCGCGTAGGAAAAGGCGGTGATCTCATAGCCCACGTGCCACTGCCGCGCCAGCGCGGCGGCCTGCCCGTCCATGCCGGACAGGTACAGCTTGTCTTTCAGGCTTCGCGCCATGCGGTCGCCTCCCTTCGATGGTCTACCACGGATTATAGCACACTTCGCCAAAAATAAAAAGCCCCCGTTCAGCGGAACGGGGGCAGTCTTTCCAAAAATGGACACCATAAAGCGGAGGGCGGTTCGGCCCTCCGCGGATATGGC
>USNH01000112.1 GCA_900556015.1 uncultured Eubacteriales bacterium
GGGTGCGCTCATCGACAAACAAAAAAGAAAGCCCGTACAGGCTTTCTTTTTCGATATACAGGTATGCGTTACTCGTCCAGATTCTCGATCAGGTCGGCCAAAGCGTCCACGGCTTCCTTCTCGTCACCGCCATCGGCGATCAGCGTCACCGTCGTGCCCTTCATGATGCCCAGGCTCAGAACGCCCAGCAAGCTCTTGGCGTTGACGCGGCGCTCCTCTTTCTCGACCCAAATGCCACTCTTAAACTCGTTGGCCTTCTGGATAAAATAGGTGGCGGGCCGGGCGTGCAGACCGACCTCATTCTTGACCGTGATCTCCCTTGTATACATGGAACAGCACTCCTTACGCTCAATTTTTACAGGACGCCGCAAAGGGCGTTTGTGAAAACGCTAACTCTTACCACTCTCTATTATACCGATTTGCGACAGGATTTCAATGGGCATTGATACGAAATTTCTGCCATTTGTCACATTTTTCCCGTGTCGATTTGTGGAATGTGCCTTATTTCAGCTCCACCACGGTCACGCCGGCCTCGCCCTCGCCGTAGCGGCCCAGCCGGAAGCTCTTCACCTGCCGGCTGCGCTTGAGCAGCTGGTGTACGGCGGCGCGCAGCGCTCCCGTGCCCTTGCCGTGGATGATGGTCACTGTGCCCAGCTTGGCCCGCTGCGCCGCGTCCAGGTAGTTTTCCACCACGCTCTCCGCCTCCAGCGTCTCCAGCCCCCGGATGTCCAGCTCCGCCCCGGCCCGCGGCCCGGCGGAGATCTGTACGGCGGGGGAGGCGGCCCGTGCGGCCTGTGACTGCTTCTTTTTCTTCTCTATCTCCTCCGCCGTCTCCAGCAGCCGCACCTGGGCGGCCTTTACGGTCATCTTCATCTTCCCGGCCTGTAACAGCAGCGTGCCGTCACTGTTGGCGGCCAGCACCGTCGCCGCGGTACGCACCCCGGCCAGCTCCACCGTGTCGCCCACGGCGATGGGCCGGGTAGGCACGGGGATAGGCTCTGCCGCCTCGTCGCGCTGGTGCAGGGCGCTCTCCGCCTCGTTGAGGCGGCGGCGTATATCGCTCTTGCGGTCGTTCACGGCCTGATAGTCCGCCCGCCGCTGCTGCTTCCGCAGCTCGTCCAGCTCGGCGAACACCGCGTCGGCCTGGCGCTGGGCCTGCTGCACGATGCGCCGCGCCTCCGTCTCGCCCTTGGAGCGGGCGTTGTCCTTGGCCTTTTCCATCTGCTCCCGGAACGTCCGGGCCTTCCGTGCGTCCTCCTCCCGCTGCTGCCACAGCCGGTCGGCCTCGCTCTGCGCCTTCTCCAGCCGCTGCCGCTTCTCCTCCAGCTGGGTCAGCACGTCCTCAAAGCGGACGGACTCGCTGTCCATCTGCGCCTTGGCGTTTTCGATCACGTGCTCCTCCAGCCCCAGCCGCCGTGAGATGGCAAAGGCGTTGGACTTGCCCGGAATGCCGATGAGCAGCCGGTACGTGGGCCGCAGCGTCTGCACGTCAAACTCGCAGCTGGCGTTCTCCACCCCCGCCGTGGTCATGGCGAAGGTCTTCAGCTCCGCGTAGTGGGTGGTGGCGGCGGTAAGCGCGCCCTTGCTCCGCACCTCCTGGATGATGGCGATGGCCAGCGCCGCGCCCTCCACCGGGTCAGTGCCCGCGCCCAGCTCGTCAAACAGGATCAGACTCCTGTCGTCCGCCTGCTTCAGTATCTCCACCGTGTTGGCCATGTGGGCCGAGAAGGTGGACAAGCTCTGCTCAATGCTCTGCTCATCGCCCACGTCCGCCAGAATGCGGTCGAACACCCGCACGGCGCTCTGATCCCCCGCCGGGATGTGCAGCCCGCACTGTGCCATCAGACACAAAAGCCCGATGGTCTTCAGCGTCACCGTCTTGCCGCCGGTGTTCGGGCCGGTGATGACCAGCGTGTCGAAGGTCGTCCCCAGCGACACGGTGACGGGCACGGCCTTGGCCGGGTCAAGCAGCGGATGCCGCGCCCGGCGCAGGTCGATGCCGCCCTTTTTCCGCACCTGAGGCCGCCCCGCGTCCATGGCGTAGCTCAGCTGCGCCCGTGCGAAGATGGCGTCCAGCTGCACCAGCAGGTCGTAGTCGTACAGGATGTTCTCCCGCTGGGCGGCGCACTCGCCGGACAAAATGCGGAGGATGCGGTCGATCTCCTTCTCCTCCCGTGCCTGCAATTCCTTCAGCTCGTTGTTGGCCTGCACCACGCCCATGGGCTCGACGAACAGCGTCGCGCCGGAGGAGGAGATGTCATGTACCAGCCCCGGCAGACTGCCCTTGCACTCCGCCTTCACCGGCACGACGAACCGCCCGTCCCGCTGGGTGATCAGCGCCTCCTGCAATACCTTGGCGTAGGACGGGGAGGAGATGATGCGCTGCAATATCTGCCGCCCCTTGGTGGCAGCCACCCGCATACTCCGCCGTATGTCCGCCAGCTCCGGGCTGGCGGTGTCGGCGATGGTCTCCTCGTCCAAAATGGCGGAGCGTATCCTGTCCTCCAGATAGCGGTTCACGTGCAGGGCGGAGAACAGCCGGTCGATGGCCGTGGCCTCGCCCTGCCGGTCGGCGTCGTAGTCGCTGACCCGCCGTGCGGCGGTCAGCACCCCGGCCACGTCCAGCAGCTCCCGGGTGTTCAGCACGCCGCCCTGGTCGGCCCGTGTCAGCGCCGGTGCAACGTCCTTCACCCCGGTGAAGGACGGACTGCCGTGCAGACCCAGCCGCTCCTTGGCCGCGTCCGTCTCGTCCAGCAGGTGTGACACCGTGTCCGCGTCGGTGGCGGGCCACAGGTGCAGACACCGCTCCTTGGCCGCCTCGCTGGTGGCCTTGGAGGCCAGCCGCTCCAGCACCGCCGGCAGCTCCAGTGTCCGTATGGATTTTTCAAATAAATCGCTCATAATGGTCGATCCTTTTATCGGTTTTTCTCAGTAAATTAAAGATTTATAATAGTCCAAAGTCCTGAAATTTCGCTCTAATTGCGCGGCGATAAACGCCTCTCCGGCATGATCCAGCGCCCGCAGCGCCCCCGGCTCAAGGGTAAAGCTGTATAGCTTCTTCCCATCGGCGGTGAGGATATGCCGCAGCGCCGCCAGTCCCGCCGCCGTCAAGGGCAGGCTCAGTCCGCCGCCACCCTTGCAGCCGCCGCAGCGCACCACGCCGTGTACCACGTCCAGCATGGGCGCGGCTGGCTCTGCCGCGCCGCACACGGCGCAGTTATCCGTGAACGGCTGAAATCCCGCCAGCGCCATGAGCCGCCACTGAAACGCCGCCTTCACCAGCACCGGGTCTTTTTCAAGATAGCACAGGGCGTACAGCCCGTTCAGCAGCAGCGCCGCCAGCTCCGGCGCAGGCGCTTCCTCCGGGCACACGGCCTCCGTCAGCTCGGCGAACCAGGATGCCAATGAAAGCTGCACGATGTCCCGGCGCACGCCGGGGAACAGCTCCAGCGTGGCGGCCTCGTCCAGCAGATACCACGCGCCCCGCTTGTATACCGTCAGCTCATTATAGGCCAAAAGCTGGCACGCCGCGGCCAGACGGCTGTTTTTCCGCCGCGCTCCCCGTGCGATGACGGGGATCTTTCCCAGCTGGGGCGACAGCACGGTGAGGATCTTATCCGTCTCCTTGGTGTCGGTGGTTCGCAGCACCACCCCGGTGACGACGGTCTTGCCGGTGTCCATGCCGTCAGTCCTCGTTGTAGCCCTGGCTGCGGATAAAGTTGGGATTGTCCCGCCAGTTCTCCTTCACCTTCACCCACGTCTCCATATATACCTTTGTTCCCATAAATTTCTCAATGTCCCGCCGTGCCGCCGAGCTGATGCGCTTGAGCATTTCACCGCCTTTGCCGATGATAATGCCCTTGTGGCTGGCCTTTTCGCAGTAGATGGTCACGTCCAGGTCGATGACCCCGGTGTCCTCCCGCTCGGAGAACTTCGTCACCTCCACCGCCGTGCCGTGGGGTATCTCCTTATCCAAGCAACGCAGCAGCTTCTCCCGCACGATCTCGGCGCACACCTGGCTGTCCGCCTGGTCGGTGGTCATGCCGTCCGGGAACAGCTGCGGCCCGGGCTGGGCGTATTTCGCCAGCTGGGCCAGCAGGTCGTCCAGCCCGTCGCCCGTCCGGGCGGACAGGGGGATGATGGCATCAAACCCGCTGTATACCTCATTATATGCCGCGATGACCTCCAGCAGCGACTCCTTCTTCTCCACCGTGTCGATCTTGTTGATGCACAGGATGCAGGGCAGCTGCTCCTCCTGAATGCGCTGGAGCAATATCTTCTCCGGCTCACCCACGTGGGGGATAGGCTCTACCAGCAGCAGCGCGCACTCCACGGCGGACAGGCTCTCCCGCACCACCTTGACCATGTAGTCTCCCAGCCGGGAGCGGGGCTTGTGCAGGCCCGGTGTGTCCAGCAGCACGTATTGCGTGTCGCCCCGGTTCACCACGCCGTAAATGCGGTTGCGGGTGGTCTGGGGCTTGTCCGATACGATGGCGATCTTCTCGCCCACCAGGGCGTTGGTCAGGCTGGACTTGCCCACGTTGGGCCGTCCGCATACGGTGATCATAGCGGTTTTCGTAATGTTCATACAGGTGATCCTCAACTTTCTTTCATTTGAGCAATTTTGCGTATATTTTACTTCCGTTCCAGCCCCAGCACGGCCATGATGGCTTCCTCTCTTGTCCGCATCTGCACCTGCTGGGGTACGACCACATGGACG
>USNH01000113.1 GCA_900556015.1 uncultured Eubacteriales bacterium
CTCGCACCTTTACAGTCGTACTTTTCAGATCTTCCTCGGTAGTATCGGCAGGCAGTGTCGCGCGGATAAATACCTGCGAATTATCATAAGTGGGTGAATTGGGGTTGCCATATCCGTCCACTTGATAGACCGCCGGAGTACCACCAATTGTTACCAACTGAATTGTACTGGGCTTGCTTGTGGCCTGTGTGGCAACAGGTTTGTTGTTGCCGGTTGCCATGGCGATAGTGCTCAACGAGAGCACCATCACCAGTGCAAGAAACAGGGATACGAGTTTCTTTGCAGCTTTCATTTTTGTTTCCTCCTATAATTTTTATTTTTTCACCGAGATTTCTCTCGGATGAAAACAAAGTGATAATGTGCCTATCGACAGGCATAAATGATTTCATTCTAATCCGACCTGAAAACTGTACGTCTGGCTTTGCTCACCGCAGGTAACCACTAAATCACGCTCCGGCAATGTCAAATTCAGGATAGGCCGCCCACCCAGCTCGTTCACGATACAGGGACTATCCATGGACAGCACCGCATCCGGGGCAAGCTCTACATTTGCGGCACAGTTTTTGAAATCCGTGTCCGTCGGCAGTGTAATGGCAATCACATAGCGGGTCTCGCCATCCTCCGTGTGGGCCTGGATCTCCGCCGTGCTGTTGCCGATCACGAAGCTGCGGATTAGCGGCTCTTCATTGGCGGCATTTACTTTCCCACACCCTGCCAAGCATGGCAGGATGCAGAGTACGGTCAGCACTATACAGCATATCTTTTTCATATCGTTACCTCACTCAGAGCGGATGGCCTCGTTGGGGCTGATGAGCGTTGCCTTTCGTGCGGGGATCCATGCGGCGGCAATGGCCACGCAGCCGGAAAACACCACGCCGCAGACCGCCAGCCACCAGGGCAGCACGCACCGCAGCTCACGGGACGCGAAGATCACCGGTATCAGCCACTTGGCGATAAAGCTCAGCACCAAGCCCGCCGCGCCGCCTATCACGCCTACGATCAGTGCCTCCGAGAGAAACATCTTGAAGATGTCGCTGCGAACGGTGCCCAGCACCTTCAGCACGCCGATCTCCCGCGTCCGTTCCGTAATGGACATCATCATGGTGTTTGCCACGCAGATGGCGGAGATCAGCACGGCGATGCCGCCCAGCGCGCCCAGCATCCCCTGGATCTGCCGGGACTGTGTCCGCACCGTCTCCAGCATATCGTTGAGCGAATAGGTGTTCAGCCCCGTGTCACGGATCAGCTTGACAATACGCTGCACGTCGTTGACGTTCTTGACCATGACCCAAACCAAGTCGTAGGTAGGACCGTTGGCCTTCTCCTCCGCTGTTTTAGTCTGGGTAGTCGCACCCATGTAATTGGCGTTGGCCTGCGTCATCTCCTGCAAGCGGTCGAAGGACATGAACGCGGCGGTGGCGAAGTTGTTGTTCAGGGTGGAGCAGATGCCTGTCACCCGCAGGGTATAGAGGTTACTGGAGGGCAGTGCCCGTCCGTCGGTGTCGGCCTTCGGCTCGCCGGTCAGGCTGGAGGAATCGAAGGTCATGCGGACAGGCACCTCCAGCAGGTCGATCAGGGCGTTGCCGTTCTCGTCCACCGCCAGTTCCCAGTCCTTGGCCTTGTTGGCAAGACCAGCCGCCACGTCGTCGGTGAACAGCACCTCCGGATGCAGGCGCGTACCGTCCTCGGCCATAACGCCCCGCTCCGGCGTCAGCATGAAACGCTCCGCCGTGGTCATGTCGATGCCGTAGACGCGCACCATGTTCACATAGTTGCCGGACACGATGTAGGCGGACTGCTGATAGACCGGCGTTACCGCCTCCACACCGTCGATGCCCCGGAACGCCTCCAGTGCCTTGTCGTTCAGCAGTGCCTTGCGCCCGTAATCGCCGGTGGCAGGCGTCACATCGATCTTTGTCAGGCTGCCCAATGCCTCGATGCTCTCGCGGTATGCCTGTTCATATCCGAGACCCACGGAGATCAGCACCACGATACACATGACGCCCACCGCCATGGATAGGGCTGTCAGCGCCGTGCGGGTCTTTCGCCGGAACAGGTTGGTGCAGCCGTAGCGAAACAGGTCTTTTGGCTTCATACATTCCCGTCCTTATTGCTTCCGTCGTAGGACAGCGTCTTCTCCCCGATGTCCGGTGCGCCGCCGTCTGCGTCAAAGTCGTCGTCAAAATCGTCCAAGGCAGCGGTGTTTTCAGCACCGGGCCCGATCTCGCCGCGCTTATAGCGGATGATGACATAGACCACAATGCCAATCAGAATGAGCGCAAGGATCGCTATCAGCAGCCACAGCCACCAGCGGCTGCCTGTGCCGTCTTTATTTGCGTTGACGCTGTTGGCATCTGTATCCGCAGAGCTTTCCGCCACGCTCAGCGGCACGGAGATGTCCTGAGAATACGTCTCGCCGTTGGCATCCTCATACTGGAGGATCATCTTTCCCACAAACGCGCCGATCTTGGAGAAGCCTACCGTTACATCGGCGCTGGTGGAGCCGCCTGCCAGCAGGTCACCCACATAACAGGGGGTGGAGGCGGTCATGCCGTCGGTGGCCAGCACCCGGATATTCATAGCCTTGGCGCGGCCCATGTTGGTCAGCGGCACGGAGATGGTAGCTTCCTTATCCTTGCTGAGTGTGCCGTACACCTCCGGCGTACCGGCCAGAACATCCATCTTCTGACTGACCGGCAGCATGATGTTCTGCGCCGCCTTACCGGCCACCGCCTCGGTGGTCTCATAGGTCAGGTTGATGCCCAGCATGGCGGGGCCAACCTCCGCGTCCTGCTTGGCCATGATCTTGTATTTCAGGATCGTCGTACCGCCCGGCTTGATGGAATCGGCATAGGCGGTATCCGTGCCGCCTACGCACAGCGTCAGGCCGGGGGAATTGGTAAATACCAGACTGGAGATGATTTTCTTGGCCGTGTCATACTTGGAATTGTTGATCAGGGTCAGGCGCAGCTCCGTCTCCTCGCCTGCCATCAGGCCGGATACCTCGGTATCGTCCACATACAGCTTATAGCTCTGCACCATCACGGACATGGCGGAGGCGTCATAGCCGTCGATAATGGTGATCTGGGTGGAGAAGCTGCCCTCTGCGGGAGCGCTGTTCTCAAAGTAGGTGGCCTTGAACTTGATGGCCTTGTTGCCGGAGGTGGCAAAGGGCGACACCTTGAAGGTGTAGTCCAGATACTTCACCTCGCCGCTGGCCCAGTAGTCGAAATACTTGCCGTAGTTGGTGGACTCCACCACGAAGGGGAACTCGTCCAGAGAGGTGGATACCACAGGATAGACCGTCACGCTGGTCAGCGTACCGCCCACGTTGATCACGGGGATCCGCATGGATACGGTCTGGTTGGGGGTGCCGGTGGGCACGGTGTAGGAGCCGCCCGCATTGGTACCCGCCACCTGTAAGCTGCCGAAGGAGGTGGTCACGCCGGACATATTGCCGTCGTCCACCACGGTCACATAGGCGGTGATCTTGAAGGTCACGTCCTCGGTGATGGTGGTGCCGTTCACGGCGTCCTCACGCCACACGGTGGCGTTGACCTTGAAGGGCGCGGCATAGCGGCCCTTGCTGGCGAACTCGCTGATCTTGAACTCGAACCACACCTCCGCCGTGGAGTTGTAGGACATATCCTTTAAGTGCTGCACATCGCTGGCGTAGATCAGCTCAAAGGGCCAGTTGGACACGCTGGCGTCGGTAGGCACATCGGGATAGATGTTGATGTTGCGCAGCATGTATTTCTCGCTGGGCAGATACTCCTTGTTCACCGCCAGCGGCAGCACGATCTTCACCACCTGACCGGGAACGCCTTGGGGGGACTGTGCGCCGGTATCCATCAGGATCAGGGCGTTGGCGTCGCTGGGTATGACCTTGATATCCGTGTTGGGCTTTTCGTCTGTAACCGAGACCCCGCTGACGCCGGCGTCCTCTCCGTTTTCGTAAGACGTGTAAGCCTCAATGGTGCTGTCATCTATCACATCCTCTGTGACCTCTTCCGCCATAGCGACGGCGGGCAGCAGGGATACTGTCATCAATACGCAGATCAACAGGGTCAGTACCCGTTTTACCGTTTCTCTTTTCACTGTGCGTTCTCCTCTCCGGTGTGGTGATTTTCTGTCTCTATCTTTCCGTCACTGAAATAGACGGTTCGATCTGTATAACGCGCCATCTGTGGATCATGTGAGCTGAGAACAAAAGTGGTGTTCCTCTCGCGGAAGATCTCACACAGCAGCTCCATGACCTCCTGGCCGGTGCGGCTGTCCAGATTGCCGGTGGGCTCGTCCGCCAGCACGATAGATGGCTCGGTGATAATGGCTCGCGCGATACTGACGCGCTGCTGCTGGCCGCCCGACAGCTCCGAGGGCCGGTGATCTACATGCTCCCGCAGGCCCACACGGCTCAGCGCCTGCCGTGCCTTCCAGTTCCGTTCGGCCTCCGGCACGCCCCGGATGGCCAGCGGCAGGGCTACGTTTTCCAATGCCGTATACTGGGGCAGGTTGTTGTAGCTCTGGAACACAAAGCCGATATAACGGCGGCGGAACTTTGTCCGTAGCTCCTCGTCCATGGCTTCTAAATGGTGCTTCCCTCGAACAATGACTTCCCCCTCAGTGGGCGGCTCCAGTCCCGCCAGCATATTCAGCATGGTGGACTTACCGGAGCCGCTGCGTCCCGCAACGCAGACGAATTCGCCC
>USNH01000114.1 GCA_900556015.1 uncultured Eubacteriales bacterium
TCCTGGGGCAAGGCCGCGCCGGAGGGCGCGGCGGGGCGATGTGGGCATCGCCCCCTACGGACGAGCAACGAGGGTGCATCCGTGTGACGGGCGGCGGGGTGAGGTCACCCCGCCCGGTTTGCTCAGTCCTGGTTGATGTAGATGTCCTCGCATTTCAGCTGTGCGTCCGTCAGGCGCTTGGTGATGTTCATAAACAGCGGCCAGTCGCTGGTGGTCGGTTCGCTTTTTTCCAGCAGGCACACCACGTCCTCCACCGCGCCCGCCATGGTGAGATACATCTTTTTGTAGTCCGGCATATATTCACCCCCTTATTCCAATCGAACGCATAATGAACATATTATGCATTCATAATAGCCATTATAACGCGCTTTATGCTTATTATCAACCTATAATAGATTTGTTTTGAGGTGTTTTTATGGCTATTAAGAGTTTATCCATCCGCATTGATACGGAGATGTTGGACAAGCTGCACGTGGTGGCGGACTATGAGGGCCGCTCCGCCAACAGCCAAATCAATATTCTCATTCGGGATTGCATCGCCGCCTATGAAAGGGCACATGGCGAGATCGAGCTGGGGAGAAAGTGAGCGTAAGGGCGGGGTTTTACCCCGCCCTTACGCTTTTCGTTCTCTTTTTCTTTTTGCCGACGGCGGGGCACTTTCTTTCCCGAAAGAAAGGGGTGTTCCGCGCCCCGGCGCGGGGAACGGATTCCCACGCCAGTGACATCGGTCACTGGCTCGGAATGACACCGCTGCGCGGTGTGCGGGGCGATGCACCCCAAGGGTACTTGCTTCGCGGCGAGCACTGGGCCGCCTTTACACAGGGGAGGCTTTGGGATGTATTCTACCACAGAAAAACGGTATTGACAATCTGTTATAACTGTGTATACTGTATATATACAGTTGAATCAAGGAGGCGCTTATGCAGCTTTATATCGACAACCGCAGCGGCGCGCCCATCTACGACCAAATCTACTCGCAGATCAAGGACGCTATCGTGTCCGGGCAGGTAGCCGCCGGAGAGGCGCTGCCCAGCATCCGGGCGCTGGCCAAGGATCTGCGGATCAGCGTCATCACCACGAAGCGAGCCTATGACGAGCTGGAACGGGAGGGGTTCATCGACACCCTGCCGGGCAAGGGCTGCTTTGTGGCGGAGCGCAGCGCGGAGCTGCTGCGGGAGGAACACCTGCGGAAAATCGAGGGCTGTATGCAGGAGATACGGCGGCTGGCCGCGGCCTGCGGGCTGACGGAGGGCGAATTGGCGGAGATGTGGCGCGTGCAGAAGGAGGAAACGGAATGAACGCACTGGAGATACACGGACTGACAAAGAAGCGGGGCGAGTTCGTCCTACAGGGGCTGGAGCTGACGCTGCCCGCCGGGTGCATCATGGGATTGATCGGCGAGAACGGCGCGGGCAAGTCCACCACCATACGGCTGATCCTGAACAGTCTGGGCCGGGACGGCGGCACGATCGCCGTGTACGGGAAGGACAACCGGGCCTTGACGGCACTGGAGCGGGAGGACATCGGCGTGGTACTGGACGAGGTGGGACTGCCGGAGTACATGAACGCAGCGCAGATCGGGCGGATGCTGGCGGGCATTTTCAGGCGCTGGCAGCCGGAGGTGTACGAGGGGTATCTGCGCCGGCTGGGACTGCCGGAGGATAAAGCCTTCAAGGACTACTCCCGGGGCATGAGGATGAAGCTGGGGCTGGCGGCGGCGCTGAGTCATCAGCCGAGACTGCTGCTGCTGGACGAGGCCACCAGCGGGCTTGACCCGGTGGTGCGGGACGAGATACTGACCATCTTCGCCGACTTCACACGGGACGAGGATCACGCGGTGCTCATCTCCAGCCACATCGTCAGCGATCTGGAGAAGATATGCGACTATATCGCGTTTCTGCACAAGGGCAGGCTGCTGCTGTGCGAGGAGAAGGACCGGCTGGCAGAGGAGTACGGCATCCTGCGGGGCGGGATAGACGGTCTCGACCCGGAGGCAGTGTGCGGACGCAGGGCTACGCCCTACGGCACGGAGTATCTGGTGCGGCGAAGCCGCGTGCCGGCGGGGCTGGCACCGGGCCAGGTGGGCATCGAGGAGCTGTTCGTATTCATGGCGAAGGAGGCGTGAGATGAAGGGATTGTTGTATAAGGAGAGCCGCTGCCTGTGGCAGTACGGGAAGTCGTATATCCTGATGGTGGTCATTTTCTTCGCGCTGAGCATGACCAACGGGACAGGGAGCGCCTCCGGCGTGATGTGGCTGCTGTACCCGGTGTTTTTGCTGGCGTCGCTGCCGGCATCGCTGCTGAACGCCGACGAGAAGGACGGGTGGATGATGTACTGCGACACGCTGCCGGTGACGCGGCGGCAGATCGTGACGGTGAAATACATCGCCTGCGCCGTGCTGGCGGCGGCGGTGACGCTGCTGGCTATGGCGGCGGCGGTGCTGCGCGGTCAGACAGACCCGCTGTACCGGGAGCAGGTCGTCTCCGTGCTGCCGCTGATGCCGATGACGGGGCTGGCCGCGCCAGCGCTGATGTTCCCGGCCATGTTCAAGTATGGCGCGGTCAAGGGCCGGACGGTGTTTTTGACGGTGGTGGTGCTGGTGGGTGCGGCCTGCGCCGTGCTGATCAGCACCGGCGGGCCGGAGGGGCAGATGTGGTCGTTCCCGCTGGGGCTGGCCATCGGGCTGGTCATATTCGCCGCCAGCTGGGCGCTGTCGGTGAAGTGGTTCGAGCAGCGGGAGCTGTGAAAGAGGCATCGGGCGGCAGGTCTTCCCTGCCGCCCCAAATCTTGCGAAAAAAAGTGAAAAAGGGTGTTGACATTCCAGGGTGGACTTGCTATAATAAACAGGCTTGAGTTCCACGACGAAAGCGCAGCACGGCCAAGTAGTTCAGTTGGTTAGAACGCCAGCCTGTCACGCTGGAGGTCGAGGGTTCGAGCCCCTTCTTGGTCGCCATATATGCTGCTGTAGCTCAGTAGGTAGAGCGCATCCTTGGTAAGGATGAGGTCGGCAGTTCGAATCTGCCCAGCAGCTCCAAAAAAGCATTGAAAACTTCGGTTTTCGATGCTTTTTGTTGCAAAAATGCTGAAATAAAGTGCTCCCCAAGTCAAGGACATTTTCATTTGACCCATAGCGGCAGCATACCGGCTGGGTACTCACCTGTGGTGATGTAGTGGTAATATTCGTTAGGGGATAGCTTCGCCAGATCCCACTGGCAGCGGTCGTTGTTGTAGTAATCCATCCAGCGGTCAATGGAGGCTTTGGCGGCCTCAAAAGACGTCCACCCCGGGATCTCACTGGCCAGTTCGTCCTTCATGTGCCCGAAGAAGCTCTCTTGGGGCGCGTTGTCCCAGCAGTTCCCTCTGCGGGACATGGACCGCCGCAGCGCGCTGTTCTCCACCAGCTGGATGAACTTCAGACTGGTGTAGTGGGTCCCCTGGTCGCTGTGGATCACGGTCTCCTTGCTCAGCGAGATCCCATGGTGCTTTACCAGCAGCTGGACCGTTTCCAAAACAAAATCCACTTCCAGCGATTCGCTCATCGCATAGGCCAGGACCTGCTTTGTGCAGGCGTCCAGGATCGTGGAGAGGTAGCAGAATCTGCCGCGGAGCGGGATGTATGTGATGTCCGTCAGGAGGATGGCTCTCGGCCCATGAGACTCGAATTCCCGGTTGACCAAATTCTCCGCGGCGCTGCCCATTCGGATGGATCGCTGCAATCTGCGGTAGGGATTCGGCTTTCGGATGGGGCAGGTGAGCTTGTATTTCCGCATCAGGCGGCGGATCTTCTTCACGTTCATTCGGATACCCATGTGCAAAAGCCGCATATGAATGCCGCGAACGCCCTTTGCGTAGCCCCGGAACCGGTATGCCTCCAGGATCTGTTCGAATGCCGCCCGGTCCTTCGCCTCCCGAAGCTCTCTGTTTTTTTCAGAACGCACCCAGTTGTAGTAGCCGGAGCGGGAGACACCTGCCAATTCGCACAGGTCTTTCACGGTGAGGATGTTGTTCCGATCCGCCAACGCGGCGCGAATGGCCTCAAATCTCTCTCCGGCGCTGTCCATGGCTATTCTCCCGGCTTGCCGTGCAGCCGCATGACTTTTTTTAAGAACGCCATCTGCTGCTGGAGACACAAAATCTCCCGTTTCATGCGTCTGGCGGCTTCGTCAGACGGGGCGGACGCCCCCTCTGTCTGGTTGTTCCCGCCGCCTGGTATACGCACACCGCCCCGGGCGCCCTCATGAAAGCCCTCCGGCGATCTGGCCTCCCGCCGGATGCGCTTTGTAGTATTGTGGATCCGCTCGAAACCCAGAGCTTCCGTGTTATAGCCCAGCTTGCGGAAGGCGGCTGTGCCGGTGTAGCCCTGGAGACTGAGCGCCCAGAACGCCTCCTTGAAAGCGAGGGTGTAGGATATGCTGTCTGCCGTCACCCGCAGCGTGTAGGGGTTTGCCTGCAGATGCTTCAGTTCCTCTGGTGTGAATTTCTTCTTCGTGCCCATACAGCACCTCCGTTCGGTAGTTCTATCATAACACAGGTGCGGCGCTTCTGCCCCTATGGGTCAAATGCGTGTCCGCCGAACGGGGCCATGGGTCAAAATCTCGTGTCCATTTTCTTGGGTACAGTTTAGCTCCCGTTGGGGTCAGCGTTTGGGTCAGGAAAAAGCAACATCCAAAAACAGCAACGAAGATAAAGAATTGTAAAATC
>USNH01000115.1 GCA_900556015.1 uncultured Eubacteriales bacterium
AATCTAAGAAAGCTACAAAACCAATAAAGGTCATATCATTTTCTTCTTTTTCATTTAATACTAAAACTTTATTATTTTCTTTTTTTGAAGCTAGTGCTATTACTTGCATACCTTCTTCGGCCATCTCTTTAGCTTTAGATATTACTTTATTAGTAAGTTCTTTTGTTAATTCTTTATTTTTACCATTTATTTGTACTTTTTTCCACTTTTTTCGATTTTTTTCCACTTGGATTTTCTTTTAATCATCTTGACATCCGTGATAGTATTTCTATATAAACAACTTGAATAAAAGTTTACCTCCCGGAGGACATGATATGCAAGCATTTTTAACCGGCCTGCTGGCCGCGGCGCTCCCCATTCTGCTGAGCCTGGGGCGCATGGTCATGGCGGTGCTGGCCATTTGGATCATCGTGCGGTGCGCCCGCTCCCTGTTTGAGCCCCAGGCGCAGGAGCAGTGGGGCGTTATGACGCTGGCCAACGGCACTCGATACGAACTGTGCCACTGGGAAAACGTCATCGGACGGGCTAAAAACGCCGATGTGCGGGTCAACTTCCCCTCCGTGTCCCGCAATCACGCGGCGGTGTGCCGGGACGACAGCGGGCGCTGGATGCTATACCCCCTGCAGAGCCGCAACGGCATTCTGCTGAACGGGCAGCGAGTGGACGAGCCATCGCCGCTGCAAAACGGCGATGTGATCGCCGTGGGCGGCGTGGAGCTGTACTTCTTCCCCGCCGGAGCGCAGGAGGAGGCGGCACTGGCGGAGCAGCGGGCCAAGGCGGGCCGCGCCGTGTCCGCGCCGGCTACGCTGTGGCTGCTCACCGGGCTTCAGGCGCTGACGCTCATCCAGTTCCTGCCCGCGTTTACGGCGGAGAATTATCTGCCCATTTTGGTGGGCTTCGGCGGGCTGTGCGCCGCTATGTGGCTTCTGTACGCCGTGTACCGGCTGTGGCGGCGCACGGCCTATGAGCTGGAAACGCTGGCGTTCCTGCTGACCACCATCGGCTTTGCCATCGCCGCCGCCTACGCGCCCTCCACATTATATAAGGAATTGGCCGCCGTGGTGCTGGGCCTTGTCATCTTCCTCGTGCTCAGCGTTGCGCTGCGAAGTCTGCCGCTGGCGGTACACCTGCGGTGGCCCGCCGCCATCGCCGCAGGCGGGCTGCTGGTGTTCACGCTGCTGCTGGGGCAGCGCATCTTCGGCGCGAAGAACTGGATCGCCGTCGGGCCGCTGACGGTGCAGCCCTCGGAGCTGGTGAAGCTGGCCTTCGTGCTGGTGGGCGCGGCCACGCTGGATCGTCTGTTCGCCAAGCGCAATCTGATCTTCACGGCGCTGTTCTCCGCGTTCTGCGTGGGCTGCCTGGCGCTGATGAGCGACTTCGGCACGGCGCTGGTGTTCTTTGTGGCGTTTCTGTGCATCGCCTTTCTCCGCACCGGCGATCTGCCCTCGGTGGTGATGCTCACCGCCGCGGCGGGCATCGCCGGGGGCATCGTGCTGCACTTCAAGCCCTACATCGCCGACCGCTTCTCCGTATGGCGGCACGCCTGGGAGTTCACGCAGACCACCGGCTATCAGCAGAGCCGCACCATGTCGGCCATCGCCTCCGGCGGACTGTTCGGCACAGGGCCGCAGGAGGGCTGGCTGAAGCACCTGGGCGCGGCCAACACCGACCTGGTGTTCGGCGTGGTAGGCGAGGAATTTGGCTTACTGCTGGCGCTGTGCATGGCGGCTGTGCCGGTGATCCTCGTGGTGTTCACCGTCCGGGCCGCAGGGTATGCCCGCTCCGCGTTCTACACCATCGCCTCCAGCGCGGCGGCGGCCATGCTCATCACCCAAACGCTGCTGAACGTGCTGGGCTCGGTGGATCTGCTGCCGCTGACCGGCGTAACGTTCCCCTTTGTGTCCATGGGCGGCAGCAGTATGCTGGCGTGCTGGGGCTTGCTGGCCTATCTGAAGGCCGCCGACACGCGGCGCAACGCCAGCTTCACCCTGCGTCTGCCCAAGTGGAGCAGCAGGGCGGCGGATATGGCCGCCGAGGAGGACGAGGACACGGACACGCCGCCGGACGCGGAGACAGCCGCTCCGCCGGAGCAGACGGCGGAGCACGCCCCCACGTTCTTTGACGACATCCAGGGACTGAACGTGGACGAGATATTCGGGAAGGAGGACGACCGATCATGAAGCAGGTAAAGCAGCGGACGCTGCTGCTGTTGCTGCTGGCGGCAGGCTTTGCGGCGGGCGTTATCCTGTTCTGCGTGCTCTACGCCGCAAAGGGCGGACAGTGGGCCGCGTTCTCCGCCAACGACCACGTATACAAGGACGGGCGCTTGGCCGTGGGACAGATTTTGGATCGAAACGGCGTGACGCTGTACGACGGCGCGTCCGGGGACTACGCAGAGGAGCGGGCGGCACGCAAGGCCACACTCCACGCCGTAGGCGACAAATGGGGCAACATCGCCACCTCCGCCAAGGCGGCCTTTGACGGCCATTTGGTGGGCTTTAACGCGCTGACCGGCACGACCACCGGCGGCAGCCGCCTGTATCTGACCATCGACAGTGCGCTGAACGAGCTGGCGTGGGAGCTGCTGGACGGGCGCAAGGGCGCGGTGGGGCTTTACAACTACGAGACCGGCGAGGTGCTGTGCATGGTGTCCACGCCCACCTTTGACCCGGCTGACCCACCCACCATCCAGGACGGGGACAGCCGCTATGACGGCGTATACATCAACCGGCTGCTGTCCGCCACGTTCACGCCGGGGTCGGTGTTCAAGGTGGTGACCACGGCGGCGGTGATCGAAACGCTGCCGGACTGGGAGAGCCGGACGTTCCACTGCGACGGACAATATGAGCTGGGCGACTTCACCATCACCTGCCCCTACGCCCACGGCGACATGACGCTGCGGGACGCCTTTGCCAAGTCCTGCAACTGCGCCTACGCCCAGCTGTCCGTCGAGCTGGGCGGCGAAACGCTGGAGCGGTATGCGAAAAAGGCGGGGCTGCTGGACAGCATCTCCGTTTCCGGGCTGCAAACGGCACAGGGCAGCTTCACCGCGGCGGAGGAGCAGGGGCTGCTGGGCTGGTCCGGCGTGGGCCAGCATGAGGACCTGGTGTGCCCCGCCAACCTGATGACGCTGATGGGCGCTATCGCCAACGGCGGCAGGCCCGTGCTGCCGCACCTTATTTATAAAGAAGCCGATCTGGCGGGGCTGACGCTGTACCGCGATGGCGTGAGCCACGGCAGCCGCACCTTCTCCCGCGCCACCTGCGAGACACTGAAGGAGATGATGGCCAACAACGTGGCCGTGACCTACGGGCAGGAGAACTTCGGGGAGCTGAAGCTGTGCGCCAAGTCCGGCACGGCGGAGGTGGGCGATGCGTCGCCCCACGCCTGGTTTGCCGGTTTCCTCGATGACGCAGCGCATCCGCTGGCCTTTGTGGTGTTCGTGGAGAACGGCGGCAGCGGCGCGTCCGCAGCCGGGTCGATCGCCTCCTCCCTGCTGCTGGCGGCCACGGCGGATGAAGCGGACGAAAACTCTTGACAACCGCCCGATCCCGTGCTATGATGTGGCCACAATCCAAGGGGTGCTGGCGCAAGCCGGCTGAGATGAGACGTGTCGCCGTCCAATCCCTCGAACCTGATCCGGGTAATGCCGGCGTAGGAATGCGATCGTATCGATTTTCAGATTTCCGCATTGCGACGCCTGCGTGGCTCGCCGTGCGGGAATTTCTTTTTTGGAGGTACACACAAATGAACAATCACATGAAGCTCCGCGCCCTGTGCGAGGGCGCTGTATTGGTGGCTGTGGCCCAGGTACTCAGCTTTCTGAAGCTGTGGGAGATGCCCTGGGGCGGCAGCGTGGTGCTGTCCATGGTGCCCCTGGTGCTGTACGCGGTGCGCTGGGGCTTGGGCGCGGGCCTGCTGGGCGGCTTCGTATTCGGCGTTTTGCAGTTTATGTTTGACGGCGGCTTCGCCATCGGCTGGCAATCCATCATCGGCGACTATCTGCTGGCCTTCACGGTGCTGGGCCTGGCCGGACTGGTGGCGCGGCGCAAGAACGGCGTGTTCACCGGCACGCTCATCGCAGGCTTCGCCCGTTTCCTGGTACACTACGTGGTGGGCGCTACCATTTGGGCGGCGTATATGCCCGACACGTTCTTCGGCCTGACCATGCACAGCCCCTGGTTCTACTCTCTGCTCTACAACCTGGCCTATATGCTGCCCAACATCGCCATCACGCTGGTGGTGTTCGCCGTGGCGTACAAGCCGCTGAACAAATACCTGACCGCTGCCGACATCTTTCCTTCCGCTGCCGCGGACACGTCAAAGCGCGATCCCAGCTCTCCCAAATGGGATCCCGAGCGCTGACCTCCCCCTCTCGTCGGCGCAGTTGACAGACGCGGCAAAGCCCGGCGCGAAAGCGCCGGGCTTCTTGCGTTTAGCCGCAGTATGCGAATTGGATAATCGAAGCAGCGGCGCAAGCACGGCGAACCTCAACACACTGGCTCATATTTCTGCCTTAGCGGTTGCGCTGGCCGCCATTTCGTCCGGCTCTCACTCCTGCCGTTCTGCCAAACAGCTTCGGCGTTCCGCCTGATCTGCCTTTTTCATACCTTTTTCAGGCGCGGGGGTTGCGGGCTGT
>USNH01000116.1 GCA_900556015.1 uncultured Eubacteriales bacterium
ATTATAGCAAAAATCGGACGTTTGTAAAGGGGACAAAATGGGAGAAGGGCGGAGAAGGGCGGCCGTTTCTTCGGAAACGGCCGCCGTCTATCCTTTTATCCGTTACAGGGCGGCGAGGATGGCCGCGCCCCTTGTCCGCAGCCAGCGCAGCAGCAGCGCCGTCAGCAATGCCGTCAGCGCCGTGCAGGCCAGCAGATACCACGCGGCGCTCCAGCTCGGCAGCACCAGCAGGTACAGAAGGCCGATGACCACGGCGTAGACCCAGCCGCCCAGCATGGCCAGCAGCACCGTGAGCCGCTGCTTGATGACGGTGATCTCGTTGGTCCAGGTCAGGTTGGGACGCTTGAGATCCATCGTCAGGCCGAAGGCGGCGGACAGCCACACGAACACCTGGGGCATCACCACCAGCAGCACGGCGGCCAGCAGTCCGGGCCGGACGGTCAGCGTCGCGCACACCGAGGCCAGCAGCATGGGCACGCTGGTGATCACCACCTGCACCAGCAGCTTGGCTCGCAGCACCTGCCAGGGCTTCACCGGCAGGGACTGTGCCTGCCACAGGCACTTGCCCTCCAGCGACACGGAGGAGGAGGTCATGTCGTTCATCGACCCCACCAAACACAGCGCCGCGCACAGCAGCACCGCCAGCAGCTCGGAGGAGCGCTCACCCAGCGCCTCCGCCGCCATGGGCATCACATCGCCGCTCTTGATGAGCAGGAACACGCCCAGCAGCGGCAGCATCACCGTGCCCAGGCCGCAGTTGAGCATATAGTTGGGGCTGGAGGTGAACCGCCCCAGCTCCTTGGCCAGCAGCGCCTGGGGCACGCTCCGCGCCGCCGTCTTTTCCTCCTTGTACGCCCTCTTGGCCTCGCCGGTCTTGGCCGTGGCGATGGCCAGGAACGTCCGGCTCAGCAGCAGATAGGTCAGCCAGCACAGCGCCGCCGTCACCGCCAGCACCAGCGCTATGGCCAGCCAGTCGCCCTGGCCCATGCGGCCTATGAGGTACAGCGGGTACGCGCCGCCCCGCACCGCCGCGCCCACCTCGTCCAGATGGAGCAGCAGCTTCTCGATGAGCTCGTTGGCGCGAAAGCACACCATGTAATACGCGCCGAACAGCACCAGCGCCACCAGCGTGGTCAGGATATTCTTATGCTTCAGCTTGGCGTGGATCTTGGCCACCACCCAGCCCAGCAGACAGGACAGCACCAGCACCACCAGCGACACCGCCAGCATCAGCGCCAGCCCGCCGATGACTGTGGCGGCAGACAGCTCCGCCACGATCCAGTACACGATGACGCAGGGCAGCATGATCACGCCGGAGAACATCAGACCCAGCAGGTACACGCCCAGCAGCCGGGAGGCCAAAATGGCCCGGATGGGGATGGGCAGCGACAGCAGCAGGTCGTTGTCCTTGGCCTGATACAGTCCCGCGAAGGTGTTGAACACGCTGCCGAACACGCCCATGAACACGCCCACCAAAGTAAACAGGGTGAAATACAGCCAGCCCAGGCCGCCCTCGTACATCGTTTTGCACACAGCCAGGGACAGCACGGCGAACATACCGCCGATCAGGCCCACCATCAGCAGCACATACAGCACGATCAGGCCGACGGTCGCGCCCTTGGAGCGCATTTTATTCTTTTTCGCGTCGTAGAAGTAGGCGCGGAATATTTCCACCATCTGCTTTTTCAGCAATAAATTGACCATTACTCCTCCTCCAGCTCCAGGAACACTTCCTCCAGGGAATCGTCGCCCTTGACCTCCTCCATCGTGCCGGAGCGGATCAGCCTGCCGCCCTTGATGATGGCCACCTTGTCGCACAGCTTTTCCGCCACCTCCAGCACGTGGGTGGAGAAGAAGATCGCGCCGCCCCGGTCACAGACCTCCCGCATCATGCCCTTCAGCGTGTGGGCGGCCTTGGGGTCGAGGCCCACGAAGGGTTCATCCATGATGATGAGCTTCGGGTCGTGCAGCCACGCAGCGATGATGGCCAGCTTCTGCTTCATGCCGTGGGAATAGGCGGCGATGGGCTGGGCCAGATCGTCGGTGATCTCGAAAATGTCGCCGTATTGCCGGATGCGCTCCTGCCGGGTCTGTGCGCCCACGCCGAACACATCTGCGATGAAATTCAGATACTTGATGCCGGTCATATAGTCGTATAGATCCGGGTTGTCCGGGATGTACGCCAGCTTCCGCTTGCAGCCCAGGGGGTCGGCCTTCAGGTCAGCGCCGTCGATGGTGATCGTACCGGCGTCGAACTGCAAAATGCCCACCACGGATTTCAGCGTCGTGGTCTTTCCCGCGCCGTTGTGGCCGATGAAGCCGTAGATCTCTCCCGGCGCGATGTGCAGCGTCAGGTCGTCCACGGCCTTTTTGTCGCCGTAGGTCTTCGTCAGATGTTGGATGTTCAGCATACGTTTCTCCTCATTTCTCTCTCCGCGCCCGGCGCGGTCGTTGTCATTATTGATCCTTCCTGCTTCGCAGCAGCAGCCGCACGATGCCCATCACGGCGGCGTACAGCACGCCGGCCACCGCCCAAATGACCCAGCTGTATCGGGGCTGTCCGTTGCCGGACGGGCCGTAGGTGTATATCAGGAACACCACCGTGACCGCCGGCCAGTAGATCGTGGTCACGGTGCTCAGCACCTTGTTGTGCTTCTTTTGGCCGCGGGTGTAGTCGCCCTCCTCCAGCAGCCGCTCCATCGCGCTGCTGTATACGCCGGCACTGACCATAAACAGGCAGCCGATGCCCACCAGCACCAGCAGCGCGCCCACCGCAGCCACGTACAGCAGGTCGCTGCCGTCGATGCACACGGCGGCAAACAGCGGCACAGCCGCCAGCACGCACAGCACCACGCCCACGGTGACGCTGCGGGTATGGGTGTCCTTATACTCCCGCTGGCGCTGGCGCACCATGCCGGTAACGCCGTACTCCGTCTCAAAGGGCTCGCTATCCAGGAACTGATACTCCTTCACGTCCGCGTCGGTACGCAGGAAGATGCTCACCGCCGCGGCCACCAGCACCAGCAGCACGCACAATCCGATGCCCGCCGCCGCGTTTTCGCTGATATGGAAGCGCTGCACCTTGCTCATGGCACTCAGCAGGAGCAGCGTCACCGGGGAGATGACGCACAGCAGCACGGCCAGCGCCACCTTGGGCGCGGCGGCCTTCCGCCGTGCCAGATAGTCGGCAGCCTGCTCCATGGTCACGCGGCGCAGAATGCTTTTCTCCTCCGCCGGGACGGCGGCCTGTTCCTCGATCTCGTCCTTCAGCAGAAAGTCTGTGGTCACGCCGAACAGACGGCTCATCTGCACCACCTTATCCATATCGGGCACGGACTGCGCGCCCTCCCACTTGGACACGGACTGCCGGGTCACGCCCAGCTGCTCCGCCAGCTCCTCCTGACTCCATCCCGCCTTCTTCCGCAGGGAAATGATCTTATCCGCTAATATCATCGTGTGCTTCTCCTTTCGCATGACGGCATCACGCCGCTTGGCTTTGTGTGGCGCTATCATACGTTTTCCCCCGGTTGCGGTCTACAAACCCGGCTTGGAGATTTGTCAACCGGCGGTTGCGTTTCGGAAAAAACCGGCTTATTCGGGCAGTTTTTCTCCGGCAAAGGCGGAGGCGAGGACCTCGTCGGTGTGCTGACGGGTGTAGAGCGCGTGGTAATAGCCGCGCTGCTTCAGAAGCTCGCTGTGCCGCCCCTGCTCCACGATCTTACCGTCACGCACGACGAGGATGAGGTCGGCGTTGCGCACGGTGGAGAGGCGGTGGGCGATGACGAGGGAGGTGCGGCCGCGGATGACCGTGTCGATTGCGGTTTGGATGCGCTGCTCCGTGATGGTGTCCACGGAGGCGGTCGCCTCGTCGAGAATGAGAATTTTCGGCTTGGCGAGGATGGCGCGCGCGAAGGAGATGAGCTGCTTTTCGCCGGTGGAGAGCAGATCGCCGCCCTCGCCGACGTCGCTGTCGTAGCCGTTTTCCATGTGCATGATGGCGTCATGTGCACTGACGAGCTTTGCAGCAGCCTCAATCTCCTCGTCCGTCGCGTCTAAGCGGCCGTAGCGGATATTATCCATGACGCTTCCCGTGAACAGGTTGGTGTCCTGCAAAACCATACCCAAAGACCTTCTCAAATCCTTTTTGTTGATTTTATTGATATTTATCCCGTCGTAGCGGACTTTGCCGTCCTGAATGTCGTAAAACCTGTTGATAAGGTTGGTGATTGTCGTTTTGCCCGCGCCCGTTGCGCCGACGAAAGCGAATTTCTGACCGGGTTTTGCGCGAAGGGATACGCCGTGCAGCACGAGTTTGTCGGGGACGTAACCGAAATCGACGTCGTCAAGTTCGATATCCCCTTTGAGTTCCACGTAAGTGGTGGTATCGGTTTCCTTGTGGTAATGTTTCCACGCCCAAAGCCCCGTGCGTTTTTCGCTTTCGACGATATTGCCGTTTTCGTCCTTCGTGGCGTTGACAAGCATGACGTAGCCGTTGTCGGTTTCTTGCTGTTCGTCAATCATATCGAACACGCGCGACGCGCCCGCAAGCCCCATGGTAACCATCGAGATTTGTCCCGCAATGTTGCCGATATTGATGGAAAGC
>USNH01000117.1 GCA_900556015.1 uncultured Eubacteriales bacterium
AGCAATTATGACAGCCGGGACAAGATCGTGGAGGTGGGCAAGCAGAAGCCACAGCCCGAGCCCACGCCGGACCCGACTCCGGAGCCTGCGCCGGAACCCGCCCCGGAGCCCACGCCGGACCCGGAGAACCCGGAAAACTGAGTAAAAAAATCAGGGCCCTGAGGCCCTGATTTTTTGCGCTTTATGAGGGTTACTGGAGCAGCAGCAGGCTGAACACCAGGGTGAACAGTGCCACCGTTTCGATAATACCGATGACAATGAAGAAGTTTGCCGTGCCCTTTCCGGTCTCGCCCAGCGCGTCGGCGGAGGCGGCGGCCACCTTGCCCTGGAAGAAGGCGCTGAGGCCGATGGCCAGTCCGGCGAAGATGCCGGTGAACATGGCCAGCATGGCGTCACAGCCGCCCTCCACGGCGCTGCGGATGAAGTTCATCAGCAGGAAGCCGTAAATGGTCTGGGTCAGCGGCGCGCCGGAAAAGGCCACCATGATGAAGGGGGCGGGCTTACCGTTGGCGTAGCACTTCTTCCACGCACCCACGGAGGCCTGAGCGGCAAAGCCCGAACCGAACGCAGAACCCATGGCGGACAGGCCCAAAGCGCAGGCCATACCAATAAAAGCAATACTCGTACTCATAATTGATCTCCTATCCGTTTATTTTTTGATCTTATCGCGTTTTTTAAAGGGATCGTAAGCGATGCCGGCCCACTCCATGCCCAGCTGCCCGGAAAATTCCAGCAGGTTCAGCCGGACGCCGTGTACCACCACGGACAGCAGGCCCATGACGATGTTCAGCCCGTGTCCGATGAGCAGCACCAGCACGGCGGCGATGACCAGCGGCCCGTTCAGGCTGAAGGCCATGTCGTTGAAGCTCTGGGCGATGGCCAGGGAGGCCATGCCTACGGCGAACAGCCGGATGTAGCTCATGATGTTGCCAAAGGCACTGATGGTGTTGAGAAACACCGTAAAGGCGTTGCCCAAGCCCGCCTTCAGCCCCTGCACGAAGCTCTTGTCCGGCGACATACCGCCAAAGCACACCACCAGCAGGAATCCGGCGATGACCACGCCAGCCACGGGGAGCAGGTTCACCTGCTGCCCGATGACCAAATACAGCACCACGAAATACAGCGCGTCGATGGCGGCCAGCCAGCCCAGGTCAGACACCCAGCTCAGGTCCTTCTCCTTCAGCTTGCGCCGGATGTTCATAACGCAGGCCAGGGACAGCTGCACCGTACCTAGGATGAAGCAGAACTTCATAATGGTGTTCTGCTGGGTGGTGGTGGATACGTCGAAATACGCCGGGTAGTTGGCAAAGGTGGGGATGACCAGCGATTTCAGCAGCGGTACATCCATGGCCTGCTCCAGGCCGAACCACGTGCCCGTCAGCGCGCCCCATATCACCGTGGCGGCGGACAGCACCCACAGCAGCTGCACGGCGTTGGACGAGCCCTTGCCCTTCAGTGTCAGCACCAATGCCGCCAGCAGGAACAGACAGCCGTACCCGGCGTCGCCGATGATCATGGCGAAAAACAATGTGAAGAAGCCCAAGAACCAAAAGGAGATGTCGTACTCTCGGTAGCCGGGTACTGTGCCCAGAATGTCGAACACCGGGATCATCAGCTTCGTGACCTTATTGTACTGCACCTTCGTGGGGACTTTCTCATCATCCCCGGCGGGGTCGTCCATAGCCCACGCCCAGTGTGCCTGTGCGGCGGCCTTTTTGAAGCCCTCCGCCTCGCTCACCGGCAGATAGCCGGACAGCCACACCAGCCCGTCCTGACCCTGCGAGGTGTTGCTCACGGCGGAATACTCCGCGTCGTTCTGCGTTTTCAGCAGCTGCGCCCGGATGTCGGGCAGGTGCTGGGCCGCCCGCGTCAGGAACGCCTCACATTCCCGCAGCCCCTGGGCGCAGTCCTGCTGCTCCCGCTCCAGCTCGTCCAGCCCTTTTTCCGGGATGGGAAACTCCGTGGCGGAGTAGGAGGCGGGCAGGGGAGCGAGAGCGGCCAGCGTGGGCATCTTACCCACCGGCGACAGGCGGATGAACCGCACGTCCGGGTCGCGCTCCAGCGCCGCCATCGTCTTTTTATCGGTGCGGTAGATGTGGATGTCCCAGCCGCTGCTTTGCAGCTCCCGGAGCTGGGCAGGGGAGAAGTGTCCCCATTCCGCCAGATGCTCCGCGGCGGCGTGGGCAGCGGTCTGCTGCTCCTGCAAGACCTTCCTGCGGTCGATGCAGTCCGTCAGCTCCCGAAAGAACGTCTCGAACTCGTCGTCGGACAGCGCGGCGGCCTGCTCCCCTTGGGGATACTCCTGCAATACCGCTGCCGCCTTGGAAAGCGCCGCGAAGCGCGTCAGATACCGCTGGTCGGCATCGGCCTTTTCGGCGAAGTGGATCACGCCCAGCTCCCGCAGGCGATCCAGCAGGGCGGTCTTTTCCGATGCGGTGGTGACGATGTGTACCACCTTCATTTTTTCGATCATCGGCCCACCTCCTGCAGCTTCTTCTTGGCGATCTTGCCCCGCACCACGGCGGAGGTCTGCTGGTCGCCCAGGTAGATGCCGATGACCCGGATATTCTCCTTGGCCTCGGGGATCTTCACCTTCTCGAACAGGTTCACCCGCTGGGCTGTGGCGCGCAGCTCCCGTTCCAGCAGCGTCACCCGCTGCCGCAGCGTCTTGGCCATAGCGTCCAGCCCGGCGATCTCCCGCAGCCGCACCGCCGCGGTGTCCACCCACAGGGGGTAGTCCGCCACATCATACTGGATGTCCTCAAAGGTCAGCTCCTGAAACACCGGCACGGTGACGCCGGCGATGTTCTCCTGCCCGCACACCACGCTGCGGGGGCGGACAAGGGTCTCCAGCCGCTTGTCCGGCGGGAAGCTGTCGTTCTCCGCGAAGACGGCTACCCAGTCGTCCAGTCCGGCCACCGCCGCCTGACGCTGGCGCTCCACCTGCTCCAGCTGTGCCGCGGCCTGCATGACCACGGCCTGCAGCTGCTGCTTTTTCAGCTGCAAGGTGGGCAGATACCGCTGGAACTGCTTCAGCCGGTCCTTCTGCACCTTCAGCTCATTTTTTGTTAGTTTGACAGCCATAGGCGCACCTTCATTCCACCGCGCCGCGCTTGGGCCACCGCTCCTGGATGAGGCTGGTCTTCAGGCCCGTCTCGTTGGGCTCGAAGCACTCGGCCAGGATCTCCCAGCCCAGATCCAGCGCCTCCTCCAGCGGGATGTTCACGCTCAGATCCATCAGCTTCGTTTCAAACAGATGGCCGTATTTCAGCAGCTTCTCGTCCCACTCGGACATCATGAAGCCCATGGACTTCTTCTCCAGGCTCTCCTTATAGGCGCTGTAAAGCCGGATCATGCCGTCCATCAGCGCCCGGTGGTCGCTGCGTGTCTTGCCGTTCACGTTCTGCTTCAGGCGGGACAGTGAGCCGAACGGCTCGATGTGCCCGTTTTTCAGGTAATACTGCCCCTCGGTGATATAACCTGTGTTGTCGGGGACGGGGTGTGTCACGTCGTCGCCGGGCATGGTGGTCACGCCCAAAATGGTGATCGACCCCGCGCCCTCAAAGTCCACGGCCTTTTCATACCGGGATGCCAGGCAGCTGTACAGGTCGCCGGGATAGCCGCGGTTGGAGGGCACCTGCTCCATGGTGATGGCCATTTCCTTCTGCGCGTCGGCGAAGTTGGTCATATCCGTCAGCAGCACCAGCACCCGCTTGCCGTTCAGCGCGAACTGCTCCGCCACGGCCAGCGCCATATCCGGCACCAGAGTACACTCCACCGTGGGGTCGGAGGCGGTGTGGATGAACATCACCGTGCGGCCCATCGCGCCGCTCTTTTCCAGCGTGTCCCGGAAGAACAGATAGTCGTCGTGCTTCAGGCCCATGCCGCCCAGCACGATCACGTCCACCTGCGCCTGCATGGCGATGCGGGACAGCAGCTGGTTATAGGGCTCGCCGGACACGGAGAAGATAGGCAGCTTCTGACTCTCCACCAGCGTGTTGAACACGTCGATCATGGGGATGCCGGTGCGGATCATCTTGTTGGGCACGATACGCCTGGACGGGTTCACGGACGGCCCGCCGATGGGGATCATGTTCTCCGTCAGAGCCGGGCCGTTGTCCCGGGGCACGCCCGCGCCGTTGAAGATGCGGCCCAGCAGGTGATCGGAGAAGGACACCATCATGGGCCGTCCCAAAAACCGCACCGGGTCGGTGGTGCTCACGCCCTGCGTGCCGCTGAATACCTGTAACGTCACCAGGTCTCTATCCAGCTTGATGACGTTGGCGTAGCTCTCGCCCACCAGCGCCAGATCGCCGCTGCGAACGCCGCTGGCCCGCACGGTCACAACGTTGCCGACGATGGATTCTATTTTCGTATAAACCTTCTGCATCTTGCCACCTCTCTCATTCCGCCGCACGGCTCAGGTAGAAGTCCTTCAGCTTCCGCTCCTGAGCCTCGAACTCCGGCGTCTGGAACACGGTGTTGTGCCAGTCCAAAAACTCCTGACGAACCTGGTTGAAGAAGGCGCGGATCTCCTTCTTATCGCTGAGTGCGAACTCCCGCGTCAGCA
>USNH01000118.1 GCA_900556015.1 uncultured Eubacteriales bacterium
CAGCCTGAAAGAAACGGCTTACGCCGTTTCTTTTTCTTTCGGAACGCTTCCCCGTCTGTCTCCGTCTATATGGGCGGGAAAATTAAACAGCTTGTTTACAAATACCCCCTTTTACTTTCCGGGGGTTTGTACTATAATAGTAAATTGCCGGTGTAGCCCTATACGCCGGCGACTACTGAGGCAAAGTGAGGAAAACTTCTATGAAACGTATGATTTCTCTGCTGCTGGCGGCGCTGGCCGTCGTGACCCTGGCCGCCTGCGGCAGCAAGAACTCCGCCACCGTGGACGCCGCCGGACTGGCCGATGCGCTGGTACAGAAGGTGCAGTTCGACAGTGAGATGAACGCCGTCAGCGCCGACGACCTGGGGTTCTATATCGAGCTGCCGGCCAAGTGCGAGGTGGGCGCGTATATGTCCTCCGGCGCTACCGCCGAGGAGATCTTCGTGATCCAGTGCTACGACAAGACCGACGCCGCCGCGGTGAAGGTGTCCATCCAGTCCTATCTGGACACCCAGAAGCAGGAGGCGGAGCGGTATCAGCCCGATGAGGTGGCACGCCTGAACGGCGCGATCTTTGAGACCTACGGCACGTGCGTGGTGCTGTGCGTCACCTCCGACACCGACACCGCCAACGCCGTCATCAAGGAGTACACGGCATGAGCCGGGACAGCTATTCCCGGGGTCGGGGCGGCGCGGCGCTGCTGCTGCTCATCGCCGCCGCAGCGCTGGTGGTGGCCGTGCTGGCCATTTTCACCAGTGTGTTTGAAAAGGATAAGGCCAAGCCGGACGATGCGCCCGGCACAGATGTGATCCAGCCCGCCGAGCCGGACGATACCGGCAGCGATACGCCGGACGTGCCGGCAGACCCGGACAACGGCAACACCCTGCCGGACGACACCAGCACGCCGGACACAGTCACCAAGCCCGACGGCAGCCGGCTGGATGACCCCACCCGGCCCGCCTCCGGCACGATCACCACCAGCGAGAAGCCGTATCAATCCGGCGGCGTATATGTGGTGGGCAACACGGGCTACGAGATGTATAACTACGTGGGCAACCTGGCGGAGAAGTACCAGCAGATCGTCAACGGCGTGGCCGACGATCTCAGCGGCACAGCCACGGTGTATGTTATGGCTATCCCCCTGTCCAGCGGCATCACCCTGCCCGACAGTCTGTACAGCGACATACCCGGCAGCGACCAGGCCCAGGCCGAGAAGGATATTCTGGCGGGAATGGGGAACAATGTAAAGACGGTGGCCCTGCACGACACGCTGATGGCCCATCGGAACGAATACATCTACTTCCGCACCGACCACCACTGGACGGCGCTGGGCGCGTATTACGCCTACGCCCAGTTCTGCGCCGCCAAGGGCATTACGCCCCATGAGCTGAGCGAGTACGAGATAAGCCAGTATCCCGGCTTTTTAGGCTCGTTCTACAACGATTCCGGCAAGCCCGACGCTATGGCCGCCACGCCGGACACGGTGAACGCCTATCATCCCCTCAGCGCCGACGCCCACATGGAGTACGGCAGCGGGGAGAACAGCAGCCTTACCGGCGGCAAGGTCATCTTTGACGAGTCCACCGCCGCGGCCAGCCTGAAATACGGCACGTTCATCATGGGCGACAACCCCTACACCGTCATCGAGAACCCGGATCTGACCGACGGCTCGGCCTGCATCGTGGTGAAGGAGTCCTTCGGCAACGCCTTCGTGCCGTTCCTGGTGGACCACTATCAGACGGTGTATGTAGTGGACTACCGTTACTACGGCGGCAGCGTCACCGCGCTGGCCCGGAGCAAAAACGTCAGCGATGTGCTGTTCGTCAACAACCTGTCCGCCATCCGCGGCAGCTATCAGATCGGCAAACTGAACGGCGTGAAGTAAATAACACCCTGACAGGGCGGGCTTGCCCGCCCTGTTCCTCTGAAACCACCCACAAAGGAGAAGCCGCCACATGGTCTTTAGCAGCACCACGTTCCTGCTGGCATTTCTGCCGCTGGTCGCCATTTTGTACTATATCTGTCCCCGGAAGCTGCGTAACGCGCTGCTGCTGGTGTTCAGCCTGCTGTTCTACGGCTGGGGTGAGCCCAAGTATATCCTCATCATGCTGTTCTCCACCGTGTTCGACTACTGCAACGGGTTGGCCATCGGCCATTTCCGGGCCAAGGGCCGGGAGGGCGGCGCGAAGGCGGTGCTCATCGTATCGGTGGTGGGCAACCTGGCCATTCTGGGCTTCTTCAAGTACACGGATTTCGCCATCGATAACCTGAACGGCCTGCTGGGCACGGCTATCCCCGCCCTGGGGCTGCTGCTGCCTATCGGCATCTCCTTCTACACGTTCCAGACCATGAGCTACACCATCGACGTATACCGCGGCCTTGTGCCGCCCCAGCGGAACATCATCGATTTCGGCGCGTATGTGACGCTGTTTCCCCAGCTCATCGCCG
Source organism: uncultured Eubacteriales bacterium (assembly GCA_900556015.1). The sequence continues at coordinate 2,449 of USNH01000118.1, forward strand.
GGCCGATCGTGCAGTACAAGACGGTGGCCTACGACCTGGAGCACCGGCGGGAGACGCTTCCCCAGGCCAGCGAGGGCTTGCAGCGGTTCGTCATCGGCCTGGGCAAGAAGGTGCTGCTGGCCAATCAGATGGGCGCGATATGGGAGGACATCTCCGCCATGTCTTCCCCCTCCGTCACCACGGCGTGGCTGGGTGCGCTGGCGTTCACGTTCCAGATCTATTTCGACTTTTCCGGCTATTCCGACATGGCCATCGGCCTGGGCCGCTTCTTCGGCTTTCACTTTTTGGAGAACTTCAACTACCCCTACGAGTCCCGCACCGTCACCGAGTTCTGGCGGCGGTGGCACATCAGCCTGTCCACCTGGTTTCGGGAGTATGTCTACATCCCCCTGGGCGGCAACCGCAAGGGGCTGGGCCGCCAGCTGGTGAACATCACCATCGTGTGGTTTCTCACCGGGCTGTGGCACGGGGCAAGCTGGAACTTCGTGCTGTGGGGCGTGTACTACGCCGCGCTGCTGATTTTGGAAAAGACGTTCCTGCTGCGCTGGCTGGACAGAGCGCCCCGGTTCGTGGGACACGTCTACACCTGTCTGTGCTTCGTGCTGGGCTGGGTGCTGTTCGCCATCACCGACTTCGGGCAGCTGGGCGCGTATTTGGGCCATCTGTTCTCCGGCCCGCTGTGGGACAGCACCTCCGCTTATCTGCTGCGGTGCGACTGGCTGCTGCTGGCGCTGGCCGTCATCGGCTGCACCAGCCTGCCCAAGAGGCTGTGGGAAAAGCGGGAGCAGACCCTGTCCCCCGCCCTGTCCGACGGACTGCGGACGGTGTGGGCGGTGATCGTCCTGCTGGTGTCCATCGCGTTTTTGGTGGGCGACAGCTACAACCCGTTTTTGTATTTCCGCTTTTAAGGAGGCCGCATCATGAAAAAAAGAACCGGCCTCGCGCCGCTGATCGCCATCTCCGCCATCCTCCTCGCCCTGTCCGTGGGCAGCTTCTTCCTGACCCCCGACCGGGCGTTTTCCGAGAACGAGAACCGCTATCTCCAGCTGACGCCCAAGCTGACGTGGGACAACGTGATGTCCGGCAAGTTCATGACAGACGCGGAGAACTACACTGGCGATCAGATCCTCCTGCGGGACGTGTGGACGGCCACCCGCTCCCTTTTGCAGCGGGCGGAGGGCAAGGAGGACATCAGCGGCACCTATTTGGGCGCGGACGGGCGCTACTTCGCCAAGGTCACGGACGACAGCTTCGACTGGAACAGCTTGGTCAAGAACGCCGGGTACGTCCGGGGCTTCTTTGACGCCAACAGCGGCAAGCTCTGCACGGCGCTGATCGTCCCCAGCCCCGCCGGTGTGCTGCGTGACGCACTGCCGGAAAACGCGCCCTATTTTGACGAGGATCGCGCCTTTACCGCACTGTCCGACACACTGGGCGATACCCTGCTGGACAGCCGCCAAACGCTGGCATCAGTGGACGATCCCTACTACCACACCGACCACCACTGGACCACCATGGGCGCACAGGCGGTGTACGGCCAGTGGGCCGCCGCCACGGGCCATACCGCCCGGAGCTATGACCTGACGCTGGCCAGCGACCACTTCCGCGGCACGCTGTATTCCAAGGTGCTGCTGCCGGACAGCGTGTACGACAGCGTGTACTACGCCCCGGAGATCACGGCGGAAAGCGTGGTGTGCGACGGCGAGGACGGCACGCTGTACGACCTGTCCGCCCTGGAGCAGAAGGATAAGTACGAGCTGTTCCTGGGCGGCAACTACGGCAAGGCCGTCATCACCACCGGCGTGGAGAACGGCAGACACCTGCTGCTGGTGAAGGACTCCTTCGCCAACTCCTTTGTGCCGTTCCTCACCGGGGATTACGAGACCATCACCATGATCGACCTGCGCTACTGCCGCGACAGCATGCGCGACCTGGCGGACGAGGCCACGGACATCCTGGTGCTGACGGAGATGACCAACTTCGCCGCCTCCGCCGATTATTTCAAGCTGACCCGGTAAGGGCAGCAGGACGGACAGCATCGCCCGCCCCTACGCACGTTCTGATGTGCCGTGTGAGCGTCCCTTGCCTCTCCCTTTGGGAGAGGTGGCCGAGC
>USNH01000119.1 GCA_900556015.1 uncultured Eubacteriales bacterium
GCTGGACGAGAGTGAGGAGATCAATGCCTGCTCCATCCACGTCACCGCCACGGTGGACGGCGAGGCCCAGGACTGGCTGCTGATGTTCAAAAATGAGACCCACAACCACCCCACGGAGATTGAGCCCTTCGGCGGCGCGGCCACCTGCATCGGCGGCTGCATCCGGGACCCCCTGTCCGGCCGTGCCTATGTCCATCAGGCCATGCGGGTGACCGGTGCGGGTGATCCCCGTGCCTCTCTGGACCAGACCCTCTCCGGCAAGCTGCCTCAGCGAAAGCTGTGCCAGACCGCCGCCGCGGGCTATTCCTCCTACGGCAACCAGATCGGCCTTGCCACCGGCCATGTGGCGGAGCTGTACCACGAGGGCTACATCGCCAAGCGTCTGGAATGCGGCGCGGTGGTGGCGGCGGCTCCCGCCTATAACGTCCGCCGTGAGTGTCCCGCCCCCGGAGATGTGGTCATTCTGCTGGGCGGCCGCACCGGACGGGACGGCATCGGCGGCGCAACCGGCTCCTCCAAGAGCCACAACCTGAAATCCCTCTCCACCATGGCCTCCGAGGTCCAGAAGGGCAACGCCCCCGAGGAGCGCAAGATCCAGCGCCTGTTCCGGGACAGCGCCGTGACCCGCCTCATCAAGCGGTGCAACGACTTTGGCGCCGGCGGCGTCAGCGTTGCCATCGGCGAGCTGGCGGACGGCCTGCGGATCGATCTGGACGCCGTTCGCAAGAAGTATGACGGTCTGGACGGCACGGAGCTGGCCATCTCCGAATCTCAGGAGCGCATGGCCGTGGTGGTGGCCCCCGAGGATGTGGACGCCTTCATCGCCGCCGCCGAATCGGAAAATCTGGAAGCCTACCGGGTGGCCGTGGTCACGGAAGAAGCCCGCATGATCATGGAGTGGAACGGCACGGTCATCGCCGACCTGAGCCGTGACTTCCTGAATACCAACGGCGCTGTGAAGCACGCTGGGGTCCGCGTGGCAGAGAAGGACCGCACCGAGCTGGCAAAGCCCCGGTTCCAGTCCCTCCGGGAGATGGCCTCCAGCCTGAAATGCGCCTCCCGCCGCGGCCTTGTGGAGCGGTTCGACAGCACCATCGGTGCCGGTTCCATCCTCATGCCCTTCGGCGGCCAGACACAGCGCACCCCGGCACAGGCTATGGCCGCCGTATTCCCCGTCCTGCCCGGCCAGGAAACGGATCAGGCCAGTGTCATGGCCTGGGGCTGCGACCCGGAGCAGACCTGCATTGACCCCTACACCGGAGCCTACAACGCAGTCTACACCTCTATGGCCAAGCTGGTGGCCGCCGGTGCGGACTACAAAAAAGCCTATCTCTCCTTCCAGGAGTTCTTTGAAAAGCTCCGCAATGAGCCGGAGCGCTGGGGCAAGCCCTTCTCCGCTCTGCTGGGCACTGTGGACGCGCAGCTGGAGCTGGGCGCTGCCGCTATTGGCGGTAAGGACTCCATGTCCGGCACCTTCCTGGATCTGGACGTACCGCCCACGCTGATCTCCTTCGCCATTGCGCCGCTGAAAGCGGGCGAGGTGCTCTCCCCCGAATTCAAGGAAGCGGGGCATCCCGTTTACCTTTTCTCCGGTACGGACGCAGATAGTGTCAAGGCGGCATGGGAGCGGCTGCATGATCTGGCGCTGGCCGGCAAGGTCCGGGCGGCGTGGGCCGTGGAAAACGGTCTTGCCGAGGGCGTGATGAAGATGTCCTTCGGCAACGAGATCGGCTTCACCGCCGAAAACGCCGACTTGGATTGGAACACCCTGTATCCCGGCGCCATCGTAGCGGAACTGACCGAGGACACGGCGGAGGCCGTCCGCCTGGGCGTCACCACCGCCGAGCCTGTGGTGCGGATCGCCGGTGACAGCGCCCCCATTTCCGAGCTTCTGGCTTTGAACGAGGGCGTTCTGGAATCTGTCTATCCCAGCCGTACCATCGCCGATCCGGCGGAGGTCCCCGTGCTCTCCGCCCCCGCCGCTCCCCGGACGGCTCCCAAAGCCGGCGTGGCGGTCCCCAAGGTGCTGATCCCCGTATTCCCCGGTACCAACTGCGAATATGACTCCGCCCGTGCCGTTCAGCGGGCCGGATTGGAACCTGAGATCCTGGTGCTGAACAACCAGTCCGCTCAGGGCGTGGCCGACTCCATCAGCCGCTTCGCCAAGGCAGCCCGGAACAGCCAGATCATTTTCGTCCCCGGCGGCTTCTCCGGCGGCGACGAGCCGGACGGCTCCGCCAAGTTCATCACCGCGTTCTTCCGTGCCCCGGCCGTGACCGAGGCCGTGCGCGACCTGCTGAACAACCGTGATGGCCTGATGCTCGGCATCTGCAACGGTTTCCAGGCGCTTATCAAGCTTGGCCTGGTGCCGTACGGCGACATCGTGCCGATGACCGCCGAATGCCCGACGCTGACGTTCAACACCATCGGCCGCCACCAGAGCCGTCTGGTGCGCACCCGCGTGGCTTCGAACCTCTCCCCGTGGCTGGCGAAGACCGAGGTGGGCGACATGCATACCATCGCCATCTCCCACGGCGAGGGCCGCTTCGTGGCCTCCGACGATGTGCTCGCCCAGCTCAAGGCCAATGGCCAGATCGCCACGCAGTACGTGGACGAGGCCGGCGTGCCGGGCATGGACCTGGACGTGAACCCGAACGGTTCGCTGTTGGCCATCGAAGGCATCACCAGCCCGGACGGCCGCGTGTTCGGCAAGATGGGCCACTCCGAGCGCTACAGCAACGGCACGTTCGTGAACGTGCCCGGCGAGAAGGACCAGCCGCTGTTCGCGGCCGGCGTGGAGTATTTCGCCGCCTGAGCATCAAGACTCTTTTCACGCTCACATAATCAAGGGTGGGTTCGAAATCTCATGATTCCGAACCCACCCTTTCATATACAGCAATCCGCGACATTCGTCATAGCAGCCGCTTCAGGCGGAAAGGTAACCCTCGTCGAGATCGACGGGCCTGTTGGCGCGTTCCACCGCATCGTCGCTGGATTGCGCGGTTTGTCTGATGATGTCGTCGTAACCGGTCAGGGCGGCGAAAGGCATGAATTGGGCGGCACGGTTATGCATGCTCATATGGGCATGCGTTTGAGATCGGTGGTGAGGCAGATCGATGATGTCGTCGTAGCGATGGGTTTCCGTAAGGCTCATGCCGCATGACCTCCTATCTGCTTGTTGCGCTGCTGGCCTGTGGCGTCATCGAACATATCCATGGCCTTGATGATGGAATTTCTGCCGAATTTGCGTTTGATGTCCAGAAGCGTTTGCTGCATATGCAGTTCGGCGTCCCCTTGCGGCGAATCCTTGGAACCACCATCGGCGGAACGCATAGCCTCGCATTCGGCCGCATCAGCGGAAGCGGAATCCACCGGCGCTTCCATCGTGGCGAACAAATCAGGCTGCGTATATTCGGACGCGGCCGCCTGCCGCCTTTCCTCAAGTTGCTCGTCGGTCAGCACATCGGCGGCGACCACATTCACCCGACGGACCAGCAAACGCCTGTCGACAATCGAAAGGAAAAGCTTATCGACCGCGTCGCAAATACGCGACGTAGCCGACGTCGGCTCCGGCAATGCGATCGACCCGGTGGCCGGCTTGGGTACGCGGCGGCCATACCTGTCGATCGAAACAGGGCCGTCGTATGTTGCCGCGGCATGTTCGGCAATCGCCTTCAAATCAGCGGAAACATCCTTGCCAAGCCGTTTCGGATCAAGACTTGCCGTGTCGTAGCCGACCATCAATCCCACTCTGCCGGCTTTCACGCCCTTCGCCACCAAATCCAGAGACAGCGTATCCGCCATTTCACGCACGATAAGCCGGGCGGCATCAAAACCCACCGGTCCCGTCAGCACTTGTCCGGAACTCAAGCTGTGCCCCGCCGGCTTGTACGCTTTGATGTCCGCGATGGTGCACGGTTCCCAACCCCACGCATGGTCGATGAGCAGTTCGGCGTTCACACCGAACATCTTGTACAGTAGATCTTCGTTGTAGTATTCGTCGGCACGGCCAATGGAACAGCGAGCGATATCCCCCATGGTCGCCAGTCCGTGCGCTTCGAGCTTCCTTGCATACCCACGCCCCACACGCCAGAAATCGGTAAGCGGCCGGTGATTCCACAACAATCTCCGGTACGACATCTCGTCAAGCCGGGCGATGCGAATGCCGTCCTCCCCCGCCTGGATGTGTTTGGCCACGATATCCATAGCCACTTTGGCCAGATACATGTTCGTGCCGATGCCCGCGGTGGCGGTGATGCCGGTCTGGGTGTGGATATCGCGGATGATGTCACGGGTCATCTCCTCCACCCCTTTTCCATAGGCGCGCAGATAGCCGGTGACGTCCATGAACACCTCGTCCACCGAATAGACGTGGATATCCTCAGCCGAAACGTATTTCAGATAAATACCGTAGATTTTCGCACTCATCGCCAAGTAATGAGACATGCGCGGTTTGGCGATGAACACGTCAGCGGCCAGATTCGGATTGGCCGCGAGCGCCTTCGCATCATACGATTTCCCCGTCAGCACACCGCCTGGAGCCGCGGCGCGACGGAC
>USNH01000120.1 GCA_900556015.1 uncultured Eubacteriales bacterium
AGACGCTGAACATCATCGGCGCCCACGGCTACAACATGCGCACCCTGCGCAGCCGCCCCATGAGGGGGCTTTCGTGGAAGTATTACTTCTACGTAGAGGCCGAGGGCTGCGTCAACAACACCAACGGCCGGGAGATGCTGCAGGAGCTGTCCGCCACCTGCGCCAAGCTCCGGCTGGTGGGCGCGTACTACGCCAACAACATCTGAGGAGAGAAGCCATGGTCATTTCCGTTTCACTGGGAGCGCAGAGCTATCCCATCCTGCTGGAGGCAGGCGCACTGGCCCGGGCGGGGCAGCACTTGTCTCTGGCGCGGCGGGTGCTGGTGGTGACTGACAGCGGCGTGCCGCAGGAGTACGCCCGGACGGTGGCGGGCGCGTGCCGTCAGGCCCGCATCTGCACGCTCCCCGCCGGAGAGAACAGCAAAAATATGGACAATTACCAGCGCCTCCTGCGGGAGATGCTGGCCCTGGGCATGGATCGCGGCGACTGCGTGGCCGCCGTGGGCGGCGGCATGGCGGGAGATCTGGCGGGCTTCGCCGCCGCCACCTACATGCGGGGCGTGGATTTCTACAACCTGCCCACCACGCTGCTGGCCCAGGTGGACTCCTCCGTCGGCGGCAAGACCGCCATCGACATGGACGGCGTGAAGAACATCGTGGGCGCGTTCCACCAGCCCCGTGCCGTGCTGATCGACACGGACACCCTCCGTTCGCTGCCGCCGCGGCAGATGGCCGCGGGGCTGGCCGAGAGCGTGAAGATGGCCGTGACCTGCGATGCGGCGCTGCTGGCGCTGATCGAGAACAGCGTCGACCTGACGGCGGACCTGCCGGAGATCATCGCACGCTCTCTGGCCATCAAGGCGCGGGTGGTGGAGCAGGACCCCGCGGAGCAGGGGCTGCGCCGCGTGCTGAATTTCGGGCACACCATCGGCCACGCCATTGAAAGCTGTGCGGGAGGGGAGCTCCTCCATGGCGAGTGCGTGGCGCTGGGTATGCTGCCCATGATCGAATCCAAGGCGCTGCAAAAGCGGGTGCGCGGCGTGTACCGCCGCTTAGGCCTGCCCACCCGCACCGCCTACGATAAGGAAAAGGTGCTGGCCGAGATGCTGCACGACAAAAAAGCACAGGACGGGCAGATCACCATCATCAAGGTGCCCGGCCTTGGCTGCTGGCGCGCCGAGACCATCCCTGTGGAGGGGCTGCGCCCGCTGCTGGGCATGGAGGACTGACCCATGAAAAACACCTTTGGCAGCGACCTTTCGCTGACCATCTTCGGCGAGAGCCACGGCCGCGCCGTGGGCGCTGTGCTGGACGGCATGGCTGCCGGTGTGCCGGTGGACGAGAGCTTCCTCGCCGCCTGCATGGATAAGCGCCGCGCCCGGGGCGACGGCCTTTCCACCCCCCGGGTGGAGACGGATGCGGTGCAGCTGCTGTCCGGTGTGGTGAACGGCCACACCACCGGCACCGCCATTGCCCTGATGATCGAAAACCAGAACACCCGCAGCGCGGACTACGCCAAGACCGCCGACCTGCTGCGCCCCGGCCACGCGGACTTTACCGCCTACGCCAAGTACCACGGCTTTCAGGATGCCCGGGGCGGCGGGCACTTTTCCGGCCGGGTGACTGCCGCTTTGGTGGCGGGCGGCAGCATCGTGCTTGCCGCATTGCAGCGGGCGGGTATTGATATCACCACCCACATCGCCCGGTGCGCGGGTCTTGCAGATACACCCTTTGCACTGGACGACCCCGCCGCCCTTGCGGCACAGGTGGAGACGCTTGCCAGTAAGACCGAGGGCTTTGCGGTGCTGGACGCCGCCGTGGAAGAGCCCATGAAAGCCGCCATCCGCGCCGCCGGTGCCGAGGGCGACAGCGTGGGCGGCGTATTGGAAACCGCCATCCTCGGTCTGCCCGCCGGCATCGGTGAGCCTTACTTTGACAGCGTGGAAAGCGAGATCGCCCATCTGGCCTTTTCCATCCCGGCGGTCAAGGGCATCGAGTTCGGCACCGGCTTCGGCTTTGCCGGGCTGCGCGGCTCGGAAGCGAACGACGCCTTCCGCATGACGGCAGAGGGTGCGGTGGTCACCGCCACCAACCACAACGCGGGCATCAACGGCGGCATCGCCAACGGGATGCCGGTGGTGTTCCGCACCGCCGTCAAGCCCACCCCAAGCATCTACAAGCAGCAGGACACGGTGGACTATATCGCCAAAAAGGACGCGCAGCTGTCCATTCAGGGACGGCACGACCCCTGCATCGTGCCCCGGGCCGCCATTGTGCAGACCTGCGCCGCCGCCCTTGCGGTGGGCGATCTGCTCACCGCCCGGTACGGTGCCCGGTGGATGACCGACCCCACCGGCTACCGGAAGGAGGGCTGAGATGGAATACGGACTCATCGGCGGCAAGCTGGGACACTCCTACTCCAAGACCATCCATGAGCTGCTCTGCGGGTACAGCTACGAGCTGTGCCCCCTGCCCACCGAAGCAGACGCCCGCGCCTTTTTGCAGCGGCGGCAGTTCAAGGCCATCAATGTGACCATTCCCTACAAAAAGCTGGTGATGGAGTACTGCTCCTTCATCGACCCCCGCGCCCGCGCCATCGGCGCGGTGAACACGGTGGTAAATAAAAACGGCCTGCTCTACGGCTACAACACCGATTATCTGGGCTTTGCCCACCTGTGCGAAGCCCACGGCGTGGAACTTGCGGGCAAGACCGTGCTCATCTTGGGCACCGGCGGTACTCACAACACCACCCGCGCGGTGGCGCTGGATAAGGGCGCAGCCAAGGTGCTGACGGTCAGCCGCACTCCCGACCCGGAAAAGGGCGAGCTGAGCTATGCCGAAGCCGTGCGCAGCGGCGCACAGGTAGTGTTCAACACCACCCCCGCCGGGATGTACCCCAACGTGGGTGTGTGCAGTCTGGACGTGGCCGCCATGCCCGGACTGGAAGCCGTGGTGGACGTGGTCTATAACCCCAACAAGACCGAACTCATTCTCCGCGCCGAGGACGCCGGTGTGCCGGTGGCCGTAGGCGGGCTGGAGATGCTGGTGGCACAGGCGGTGTACGCCGCCGAATATTTCCTTGACTGCAAGTTCGGGGACGCCCCGGGCGAGGTGCGGCGCATTACCGCTGCGCTGCGCCGCGAAACGCTGAACATCGCCCTTGTGGGAATGCCCTCCTGCGGCAAATCCACCCTTGGCCGCCTGCTGGCGAAGCAGCTGGGCAGACCCCTTGTGGATCTGGACGAAGAGATCGTCAAGGCAGACGGACGCAGCATCCCGGATATCTTTGCCGCCGAGGGCGAAGAGGGCTTCCGCGCAAAGGAAGCCGCGCAGATCGCCCGTTTCGGCAAGGAAAAAGGGCTTGTGCTCTCCTGCGGCGGCGGCGCGGTGAAGCGGGCAGAGAATGTCCGCGCCCTGCGCCAGAACGGCGTGGTGCTGTTCATCGACCGGCCGGTGGAAGCGCTGGCTGTGGGCGGCAACCGTCCGCTTTCTTCCAGCGCCGAGGCACTGCGCACCATGGAAGCCCAGCGCCGCCCGCTGTACCTTGCCGCCGCAGATGCGGTGATTTCTAACACCGGCACGCTGGCCGAGACGCTGGCAGCTGCACAGGAGGCACTGGATGAAATTTTTGATTCTTAACGGGCCAAACATCAATCTGGCGCGCTGGTCTGAGCCCGGCGTGCCCGGCGAAGTGGACTACAACGGCCTGATGGACTATGTACAGGCGGGCTGCGACCAGCTTGGCATCGAGACCGACATCTGCCAGTCCAACCACGAGGGCGATTTGATCGACGAGATCCAGTCCGCCCCCGGGCGGGTAGATGGCATCGTGCTGAACCCGGGCGGCTACGCCCATTACAGTGTAGCCATTCTGGACGCGCTGCGGCTGTGCAGCGTGCCCGCCGTAGAAGTGATGCTGGACGCCCCGGACGAGCGCGAGCCCTTCCGCAAAACGGACGTGGTGTCCTTTGGCTGTCAGGGACATTTTATCGGCGAAGGCCCGCAGGGCTACCTGCACGCCTGCATCTGGCTGGCGCAGCTGCTGCGCACCGATGGCTCCTCTAAGGCGCATATCGTGATGTAAAACAAACAGGAAAGGAACGACCTCCCATGATCATCTCCACCAAAAAAGGCACTCCTAAAGAGGAGCTGGAAAAGATCGTTGATAAATTCGAAAAGCAGGGTCTGAACGTGACCCTGATCACCGGCAAGGACTACAATGTGTTTGGTCTGGTGGGCGATACCACCAAGATCGACGAGCGGGACGTGCTGGCAAACCCGTGGATCGACAACGTTACCCGCGTGTCTGCGCCCTATAAGCGCGCAAACCGTCTGTTCCACCCCGCAGACTCGGTCATCGACTGCGGCGGCGTGAAGATCGGCAGCAAGGAAAAGATCGCCGTCATGGCGGGCCCGTGCAGCATCGAAAACGCCGAGCAGGCCCTGCGCATCGCGCAGGGGGTCAAGGCGGGCGGCGCAGCGCTGTTCCGCGGCGGCGCCTACAAGCCCCGCACCTCCCCCTACGCCTTTCAGGGTCTGGAGA
>USNH01000121.1 GCA_900556015.1 uncultured Eubacteriales bacterium
TCGGCAAGACGGCCATTGTCGAGGGACTCGCGCAGCGCATCGCGTCCGGCTGCGTGCCCGAGCAGCTGCGCTGCAAGCGGCTGTTCTGCCTGAACATGGCAAGCGTTCTGGCGGGTACGAAATACCGCGGCGAGTTTGAAGAGCGCATCCGCGACATTCTGGCCGAGATCCGCCGCTGCGGCAACATCATATTATTTGTTGACGAGATGCACACCATTGTCGGCGCGGGGAGCGCCGAGGGCGCTATCGACGCGGCAAATCTGCTCAAGCCCGCGCTTGGCCGCAGCGAGCTTCAGATGATCGGCGCGACGACGCTGGAGGAATACCGGCGGCACATCGAAAAGGACGCCGCGCTTGAGCGGCGCTTCCGGCCGATCATTGTGCGCGAGCCGACGCGCGCCCAGGCAAAAAGCATGCTGATGGGCCTGCGTCCCGGGCTGGAGCAGCACCACCACCTCCGCATCAGCGAGGAGGCCGTGGATGCGGCGGTCGAGCTGTCGTGCCGCTACATCACCGACCGCTTTCTGCCGGATAAGGCGCTGGACCTGCTGGACGAGAGCGCGGCGCGCGTTCTGCTTGCGCAGAGTGAGCATGGCGGCGGGCGGCTGTTTGAAAAGAAGCGGCTGGCGCTGACGCGCGAGCTGGATCAGGCGGTCGCCTGCGGCGAGTTTGAGCGTGCGGCCATGCTGCGCGACAAGCTGCAAGGGCTCATGCGCCAGCAGATGAGCGCCGTGCAGGCGCTGCGCGGCCGGACGCTCGACCGCGCGGACGTCGCCGAGACGGTCTCTGACCGCACGGGCATTCCGGCCGGAAAGCTGACGCAGGACGAGTGCGAGAAGATCCTGACGCTCCGCCAGACGCTGGAGAGCCGCATCATCGGCCAGAGCGGGGCGGTGGAGGCCGTGGCGCGCGCGGTGCTGCGCGGGCGGACGGGTCTGCGCGACGCGGGACGGCCCGCGGCGTCGATGCTGTTCATGGGGCCGTCGGGCGTGGGCAAGACCGAGCTGTGCAAGGCGCTTGCCGACTGTGTCTACGGAAGCCGCGACGCGCTCATCCGCATCGACATGACCGAGTATATGGAGCCGAACTCCGTCACGCGCCTCATCGGCGCGCCGCCCGGCTACGTCGGCCATGAGGAGGGCGGCACGCTGACGGAAAAGGTCCGGCGGCGGCCATACAGCGTCGTGCTGTTCGACGAGCTGGAAAAGGCGCATCGGGACGTATGCGGCCTGCTGCTGCAAATCATGGAGGAGGGAGTGCTCACCGATTCCACCGGCCGGAAGGTCAGCTTCCGCAACGCCATTGTGGTCATGACCTCCAACGTGGGCAGCCAGGTGCGGGGGGACGGCCTGGGCTTCTGCTCCGACGGAAAGGCCGGTCAGGTGGAAGAGGCGGTGCGTCAGGCCTTTACCCCGGAATTCCTGGGGCGGCTGGACGCCGCCGTTCGTTTTGATCCGCTGGACGCCTCCTCCATGGAGCAGATCGCCGGGAAATACCTGCGCCTGCTTCAGGAGCGGGCTGCGGCGGCGGGGATCCAGTTGAACCTTCCGGCGGAGCTTGCCGCCAGCCTCAGCCGCCGCTGCCGGGGAAAGGACGGGGCGCGCCAGCTGCGCCGCCTGGTGCAGACCGAGGTGGAGGGGGCGCTCTCCGGCTTCCTGCTGGGATGCAGCCGCCGCCCCAGCCGGAGGGGTTCTGCCGGATGTCCCGGATGGTATAGCCGGACACGGAGCAGTTGGTAAAGGACACGCCGGTGGTTCCCGCGCCTGCAAAGCCCACCAGACCGCCCACGGCGTACCAGCCCGTGCCGTTCTCGTCGTTGACGATCTTGCTGCCCCGGTCGGAATACATGACGATGTCCTTCAGGTTTGCCCCGATGGTATAGCCGAACAGCCCCACACACTGGGCGGTGCTTTCGATTTGGACGTTTCTGATAGTATACGCGCCGCCGTCGTAGTCCGAGCAGAAGAAGGATACGTAGGGGTTGGCCGTGCCGCCGCCGTTGTTCCGATCCACCATGTTGCCGATGGGGGTGAACAGGTGGTCGGGGTCGTCATACTCCGCCGCTGCGTCCAAGTCGTGGCTCTGCACCCAATACCGCCGAGCCTGATTACCGAAATTGTCCTCGCCCCGGTTTACCGAGTGGCGGTAGCTGCCAAGATAGGGATACTTTGTGATGTTGCCGTCGGTATAGTTGCCGGCCAGAATGGAGTGGGTGGTGCTCCGTGTGCCGTAGTTCCAGTTGATATTCTGCAGCTGGCTCACGGAGCGCACCTGATAAGGCTTGCCCGCCGTACCTGGCGTGTGGGCATCGCTGAACTGTGTGCCGGTGATGCTGTCCAAACTCATAGCATCGGCGAAGAACGGGCACAGCGTGTATATGTTTGTTGCGCCGCCATACGTCAGTGTCCACGTGCAGTTGGTTTCTTCGCCAGTCAGGTACATCGCCCCGGTGAACTCGGTGTCGGTGGCCTTTCCTGCCCCGGTGGTGTAGGCCACGAACTCATACTCCGGCATCTGTGCGTGCAGTGCATCGCCCGCCGCTTCGTTGACCGCGCCCAGGTGGCAGCTTGGGGACGCACTGAGCGTTACCCCGGTCGCCGCGCTGTCCTTCTTGTAGAAGTAGCCGTAGCCGTACTCCATCACCACGCCGCTGTCGTTGTGCTGGACGCACAGCGTGCTGCCGGAAAAGGCCACGCCGTTGTCTGTGCCGATGTAGCTCAGGTGATAACCCGCGTTGCCGCCCTGCTCCCGCTCCCAGTAGAACACGCCCATCGTGCCGATGTGCCGCTGCTCGGGCCACGGGCCGTAGTGTACGGTCTTGCCCGCCGCGTCCCGCACCACGGCGGGATAGGGATAGACCGCCTCTGTGCCGCTGGCGGTCAGCTTGGTAAAGCCGTATAGGCTCTGCGTTTCCAAATTTGCCCCGTTGATGGGCGATTGGGCCGCGTTGACGCGGAAGCTGTTGCCGGATGCGTTATAGGCGTATAGCCCCTCGCCGTAGGCGTACGTGCCGCCGTCCAGATAGAAGCACTGCGCCGCGCTGCCCCCGGTGCGGGTCAGGCCGTATACCTCCGCCTCACCGGCGGCGGTCAGCGCCGTGGCGCTGTAGCAGTATGCCAGTGCGCCGCCGGCGTTCTCTCCGGCGAAGCCGCACAGCCGCACCGTGCTGGCGCTTACGTCCCGCGCCTTCAGCACGCCCAGCGCGTAGCAGGACTGGATGCTGCCACCTGCGTTGCTGCCGGTGAACCCACCGGCGTACACGGCGGCACTGTACGCGGACACCTCCGCCAGCGGGCAGTTGGCCTCGCTGGACACGATGCGCCCGCTGTGGGTCTTGTGATACAGGTTGCCGCCCACCAGCCCGCCCAAATAGACGGTGCTGTGCTGATAGGCCGCCACGCCCGATGCGTCGCCGAGAGCGTAGCCGGACACGGCGCAGTTGCTGACCGTGCCGTAATTCCGCCCCGCCAGCGCACCCATGTATACCACCGTGGTGCTGCCCTGGATCAGCCCGCTGCGCTCCACGGTGCTCTTGCTGCTGCTATCGGACAGCAGCGCCACGTTCCGCACCATGCCGCCGGGGGCGATGACGGCGAACATACCCACGTCATTCCCCGCGGATGCAAAGGACACGCCCCGGATGGTGTGCCCACCGCCGTCATAGACGGCCCGGAAGCCGCCGGTGTCGCCCGCGTCTGCCGCATTCACCGCGCTGTGGATAGGCTCTTGGCTGGTGACGGCATTGGTGGAACTGGTGTATGTAGTCCACCAATAGGTGTCGTAGTCAATATCCCGCTCCTGCCGGAACGTGGTGTTTGCCGTAGCCGCGGCAAGGCCGCCGTAGTGACGGCTCAGCTCGTACAGATGCCGGGCTGTCCGCAGGTACACGGAGGCAGGCGCTCTCGTGCCGCTGCCGGTAGTCACGGTCTTGGCAAAATAGGGGTTGAATTGGTACGTGCGCCCGTTGACGGTCACGCTGTGGTAGAAACTGGTGTCGGAGATGTCTGTGTCAGTGGTCAGTATCTCTACCGGGTACAGACAATAGTTCGTCCCACCGTAGCTGCTGGTGAGGGGTGTTGCAGTGCCGCTTAAAGTCACGGATTTCCCGTTATACGTCACCGTAAGCGAACCATTCAGCGGCGCGGACAGCGCCACGGCGTACCCGTCGCCGAGGATGGTTTTGCCGTCATCCAAATTGTCCACGTTGCCGCCGAAGAAGCCCACCGACTTGTCGCTGTACCGCTCATAGTACACCAGCGCCTCTGTCTCAAACTCCGCCTGCCAGTCGCCGTAGTGGCTCAGTTTCACCAAGCGCGGGTAGGAATAGGTGCTCAGGCCCTGCCCCAGCAGGTTATAGGGGTGTGTGGTGTCAGCGCTGGCCGCCGTGAACGCAGTGCTGCCCAAATCTGTCAGAAACTGTGCCGCGATCATCTCTGTATAGCTCCTGCCGCCTGTTGTGCCAGTGATGTCAGTGTGCTGTTTTCCATCCAAACCGCTGGTCAGGTAAAACACGTTCTT
>USNH01000122.1 GCA_900556015.1 uncultured Eubacteriales bacterium
CCCGGCGCGATGAGGGGAAAACGGTTCTCCGTGTCGCTGGTGGGCTGGATGTTGTACGTGCCGTACATATTCACCACGTCGAAGCAGCTCTCCGGCACGCCGCTGAAGTGGTGTACGTCCGGCGTGGCATCGTAAGGAAAGCCCTCGTTTTTTCTGGACATAAAAAATTCACCTCCGGCCATAGTATGGCCGAAGGTGAGGGGTTTCTTCCCGTATTTTACTGGCGGTATATCTCCGCATCGAAGTCCCGGACGATCTCCTCCCGCTGCTCGTCCCGAACGAACACGCAGTTCGTCTCGTCAAAGGCCAGGCGCATGGCAAAATCCTTGGCCTCGTAAATGTCGTTTGTCTCGAAGAAGTCCCGATAGGCCTCCTCCGGCTCGTGGCTCTTGCGCCATACCACATGAAATCGCATCGCTGTCCTCCTGTCAATAGG
The DNA here is from genome assembly GCA_900556015.1 of uncultured Eubacteriales bacterium. Next base: position 437 of record USNH01000122.1, read on the forward strand.
GGTGTATTCTTTAGTATATCCCCTTCGCTGTCAAATTGCAACGGTGGCTTTCGCCAAAATATGGGGTGAAAGTTCGTGACATTTTACCCGGCGTTTGGTCTTTCCTCCGGCCGCAATATGTAGTATAATAGCCAGGAATTTGACAAGAGATAGGGGAGATCACAGGTGAAGCTCGGCTTTGATAACGACAAATACCTGCGCCTGCAGGCCCAGCACATCACGGAGCGGCTGGCCCAGTTCGGCGGAAAGCTGTATCTGGAGTTCGGCGGCAAGCTGTTCGATGACTACCACGCCTCCCGGGTGCTGCCCGGCTTCCAGCCCGACAGCAAGATCCGTATGCTGCGGACACTGAAGGACGATGTGGAGATCGTGGTGGCCATCTGCGCCAACGACATCGAGAAGAACAAGATGCGGGGCGACCTGGGCATCGGCTACGATGAGGACGTGCTGCGGCTGATGGACGTGTTCCGCGGCCAGGGCTTCTATGTGGGCAGCGTGGTCATCACCCAGTACGCCGGCCAGCCGGCGGCGGACGCCTTTATCAAGCGGCTGTCCGCCCTGGGCGTAAAGAGCTACAAGCACTACCCCATCGCCGGGTATCCCTCCGACGTGGCCCACATCGTGTCCGACGATGGGCTGGGCAAGAACGAGTATATCGAGACCACCCGCCCCATCGTGGTGGTCACAGCTCCCGGCCCGGGCAGCGGCAAAATGGCCACCTGCCTGAGCCAGCTGTATCACGACCACCGCCGGGGTATCTCCGCCGGGTACGCCAAGTACGAGACGTTCCCCATCTGGAATCTGCCCCTGAAGCACCCTGTGAACCTGGCCTACGAGGCCGCCACCGCCGATTTGAACGACGTGAACATGATCGACCCGTTCCACCTGGAGGCCTACGGCGAGACCACGGTGAACTACAACCGGGACGTGGAGATATTCCCGGTGCTGGCGGCCATGTTCCGCAAGATCCAGGGCGAGTGCCCTTACAAGTCCCCCACGGACATGGGCGTAAACATGGCGGGCTTCGCCATCGTGGATGACGAGGCGTGCTGCCAGGCCAGCCGCATGGAGATCCTGCGGCGGTACTACGCCGGGTGCGTGGAGCGGCTGAAGGGTCAGGCCGACGAGTGCGTGGTGCGGAAGCTGGAGCTTGTGATGCAGCAGGCCGGCGTCACGCCGGACATCTGCCCCGCCGTGGCGGCTTCCCTGGCCAAGGCCGAGGCCACCGGCAAGCCCGCCGGGGCGATGGTGCTGCCGGACGGCAGCGTCGTCACCGGCAAGACCTCCGCCCTGCTGGGCACGTCCGCCGCGCTGCTGCTGAACGCGCTGAAGAAGCTGGCGGGCATCGACCACAAGCTGGAGCTGATCCCCGCCTCCGTCATCGAGCCTATCAGCACTCTCAAGACCGAGAGTTTGGGCCACCGCAACCCCCGGCTGCACTCCGACGAGGTGCTCATCGCGCTGGCCATCTCCGGGCTGACCAACCCGCTGGCGGCCATGGTGCAGGCCCAGCTGAAGAACCTGCGGGGCTGCGACGCGCACTTCTCCGTCATCATCTCGGAGGAGGACGCCAAGCTCTACAAGCGGCTGGGCATCAACGTGAGCTGCGAGCCGCGCTACGAGGTAAAATCCCTGTACCACAAGTAAACACACCTGTGACCGCGCAAAGCGCGGTCACAGCTTTCTGAAAGGAGAACCGTCCCTATGCCTGCTATCGCCGAGCTGCTGGCCCGGGAGCTGGACAAGCCCCTGCGCCACGTGGAAAACGTCATCGCCCTGCTGGACGAGGGCAACACCATCCCCTTCATCGCCCGCTACCGCAAGGAACTCCACGGCGCGATGGACGACACCGCCCTGCGGAAGCTGGAGGATCGCCTGCGCTACCTGCGTAATTTGGCCAAGCGCCGGGAGGAGGTGCTGGCCGCCATCGACGGGCAGGGCAAGCTCACCGACGAGCTGACCGCCGCCATCGAAAACGCCGCCACGCTGGCGGAGGTGGAGGATCTGTACCGGCCCTACAAGCAGAAGCGCCGCACCCGTGCCACCGTGGCCCGGGAGAAGGGCCTTGCGCCGCTGGCGGAGCTGCTGCTGGCCCAGGCGACGGACTGCCCCGACCCGGCGGAGGCCGCCGCCGGGTATATCGACCCGGAAAAAGGCGTGGAGACGGCAGCGGACGCATTGCAGGGGGCAAACGACATCATCGCGGAGATCATCTCCGACGACGCGGCCATCCGCAAGACGCTGCGTGGACTTCTCATGCGCCAGGGCCGGCTGAAAAGCGCCGCCGCCAAGGAGGAGGACAGTGTCTACCGGCTGTACTACGACTTCGAGCAGACCCTGCCCAAGCTGGCGGGCCACCAGGTGCTGGCCATCGACCGGGGCGAAAAGGAGGGCTTCCTCACCGCCACGGTGCTGCTGGACCGTGACGCGGCGCTGCCCACGCTGCGGCGGGCGGTGGTAAAGCCCGGCTCACGGGCCATGGAGTTTATCAAATCAGCCTGCGAGGATGCCTACGACCGGCTCATCTATCCCTCCCTGGAGCGGGAGGCCCGCAGCACCCTCACCGAAAGCGCCTGTGAGGGGGCGATCGGCCAGTTCGCGCTGAACCTGAAGCCGCTGCTGCTCCAGCCGCCGGTAAAGGGCCACGTGACCATGGGCCTCGACCCCGGCTACGCCCACGGCTGCAAGGTGGCGGTGGTGGACGGCACGGGCAAGGTGCTGGACACCACGGTGGTGTATCCTACCTACGGCGAGCGGCAGAAAAGGGAGGCTATCACCAAGCTGACGGCCCTGTGCAAAAAGCACGGCGTGACCCACATCGCCATCGGCAACGGCACGGCCAGCCGGGAGACGGAGCAGATGACGGTGGAGCTGCTGCACGGCGTGCCGGGGGCGAGCTATATGATCGTCAACGAAGCCGGCGCGTCCGTCTATTCCGCCGGGAAGCTGGCGGCGGAGGAATTTCCTGACTACGATGTGAACCTCCGCAGCGCCATCTCCATCGCCCGGCGGCTGCAAGACCCGCTGGCGGAGCTGGTGAAGATCGACCCCAAGTCCATCGGCGTGGGGCAATACCAGCACGATATGCCCCAAAAGCGGCTGGACGAGGCGCTGACCGGCGTGGTGGAGGACTGCGTCAACGCCGTGGGCGTGGACGTAAACACCGCCTCCGCCAGTCTGCTGACCTATGTCTCCGGCTTGAACGCCGCCACCGCCAAAAGCATCGTGGCCTACCGGGAGGCCAACGGCGTGTTCCCCGACCGCAAAAAGCTGCTGAAGGTTCCCAAGCTGGGCCCCAAGGCGTTTGAGCAGTGCGCCGGCTTCCTCCGCGTGCCGGAGAGCAAAAACGTGCTGGACAACACCGGCGTCCACCCGGAGAGCTACCAGGCCGCCGAGGGGCTGCTGGCCCTGTGCGGCTACACCGACGACGATGTGCGCCGCGGCGCGGTGGCCCAGCTGATGCAGAAGGTGCAGGCCATGGGCGAGGCGCAGGTGGCGGAGAAGCTGTCCGTAGGCGTGCCCACCCTGCGGGACGTGGTGAAGGAGCTGGTCAAGCCGGGCCGCGACCTGCGGGACGACCTGCCCGCGCCCATCCTCCGCACCGATGTACTGGACATGAAGGACCTGAAGCCGGGCATGACCCTCACCGGCACGGTGCGGAACGTCATCGACTTCGGCGTGTTCGTGGACATCGGCGTGCACCAGGACGGCCTAGTGCACATCTCCCAGGTCTGCAATAAGTTCATCAAGCACCCCTCCGAGGTGGTGTCCGTGGGGGACATCGTAAAGGTGGTGGTGCTGGACGTGGACGAGAAGAAAAAACGCATCAGCCTGTCCATGAAGCAGGTGAAGGAATAAAGCGCGGACTTTCCGGCAAAGTAGAGGGCACGGTTCAGCATGAACCGTGCCCTTTTCCCCATCGGTGGCAGCAGGGGCGCGCCTGCGATGGAGTCCCCCTCCCTCGTAGTTTATAACATTTCGTTTTATATGTCAATATAACAAAATGTTTTGCTTATACTTTCTGTATCCCCACGAGGAGGTACAC
>USNH01000123.1 GCA_900556015.1 uncultured Eubacteriales bacterium
CCAGCAGCGGCTGGACATCCTCGGGCGGCAGCTTGTAATGCACGCCCTCAATGATGTGATCCAGATCCTGCACCTCACACCGGGCCAGCCAGACGTAGCACAGCATGACCAGCGTCGGGTCGGTGGAGAACCGCAGCCACTTGCGGCACCAGTCGCATCGGTAGTGGAAGAAGCCCTCCTTCAAAACGCTGTACTCATGGTGTCCCAGCAGCGGGCCGTACTTCGTCCCGGCGAACCGCGCCTTGAACGTGTCCAGATCGCGGGCGGCGAGCAGGTATTCCCACTCGTCGTTCGTCAGGGCCGTGCAGTCGCGGCGGGCGTTGGTGCGCACCACCGAGTCCGGCGCGCCGATACGGATGAGCCGCGCGGCGTTGGAAACAGCGGAGGTGTCGCATTCCAGCTCGACGAGGTCGCGCAGGTTCGGCGCAGCGCTTGTGCCGCCCTTAGCGGGGGCCAGAGCCACCAGTGCGCGATGGCGGAAGTCCTGCAGAAGCGGCTCGGCCTGGGCGGTCAGACCGCGGTCCGGCTTGGCGCTCTGCAGCGGTGCCAGGACCTTTTCCCACCGCGTACCGGCCACAGCGGCCAGGATACCGTCCAAACTCGTGGCCTTGGCCAGCGCGTAGAGGTCGATGCAGCAGCGCTGCTGCAAGAACTCCGGCAGGCGGAACAGGTAATCGCCCGGGCGGCCTGCATCCAGACACCGCATGGCGGCAGTCAGCTCATCGACCTCACAACAGAGGGTGAAATACTCATACACTTTGCTGCCCGCGCTGCGGTCATAGCGGCAAAGGCTGTCGTACCGGGTGTACAGGCTCTGGCGCAGCAGGTTTTCCAGCTGGACGCGGCGGGCGTACTGGGGGTTGACCTCGGCCAGCGCTTCGCTGTACAGCGGGTATTCTTTCAAGGCCGCGGCCAGCTCGGTCATCGTGCGGCAGGCCATCAGGCGGCGGTAATCGTCGGCCCGCAGGCGGCTGCCGTACAGGGCGCGGGCCTTGGCCAGCACGGCGTTGCCGCTTGCCTTGCCCGTGGGCATCATTGTGCGGCCTCCCCGCCCAAGGTGCGCTGTACAAGCGCAGCGCACCATTCGGCCTCATGGGCCTTTGCGGCGGCGGTCATGGCCTCGGCTGCCTGGCTGCGCTGGGTCTCCAGCGCGGCCAGTGCGGCGGCGTTGCCCTCCTCGTCGGCCTCGATGCGTACCGGTGCCATCAGCGTCAGCAGCTCCGCGCCTTCGGCCATTGCGCCCGTGACCTCGTCTGGCAGAGCGGTCATGTCCTCCACGCGGCGGCGGTAAACGCAGGTCACCTTCTCCGCGCCCAGGCGGATAGAGCTGCGGGTCACGTCCATGGCCACGTTGCCGCCGCCGATGACCACCACCCGCTTGCCGGTGAAGTCCGGCATCACATCGTCGCCGATGGAGCGCAGCATCTCCACGGCGGACATCACGTGCTTGCTGTCCTCGCCGGGAATGCCCACCTTCTTGTCCTGGTGCGCGCCGATGGCGATATACAAGCAGTCGTATTCCTTCTGCAGCTCCTCCACCCAGATGTCCTTACCCACGGTGACGTTGGTGTGGGCCTCGATACCCAGGGACAGGATGGACTCGATCTCCTCGTCCAGCAGATGGCGTGGGAAACGGTAGCTGGGAATGCCGTAGCGCAGCATACCGCCCAGCTTCTCCCGCTCCTCGTACACCGTGACCTTGTGGCCCATCAGCGCCAGATAGTAGGCGCAGCTCAGGCCGCTGGGCCCGCCGCCGATAACGGCCACCTTCTTGCCGGTGGACGGCGCACACTCCGGCTGGGGCACAACGCCCGCGTGATCCACAGCGTAGCGCTTCAGACCGCGGATGTTGATAGCATCGTCGATCATATTCCGGCGGCAGCGCGCCTCGCAGGGATGCTCGCAGATATAGGCGCAGGCCGTGGGGAACGGATTGTCCTTGCGGATGAGCCGCACCGCGTCGGCGCAGCGTCCCTCGCCCACCAGCGCCATGTAGCCGGGCACGTCCACCCCGGCGGGACACAGGGCCACGCAGGGCACAGGCAGCTGCAAGCCGGCGAGACAGCGATGATGTTTCACGTGCTCCTCATAGTCATCCCGGAAGCCCTCCAGCCCGTCCAGCACCAGCCGCGCCGCGTCGCGTCCGATGGCGCAGTCGGCGGTGTTCAGGATGCTGCGGGCCGTCTTCTCGATAATGGCGATGGTGTCCATCGACCCCGTGCTGTCCAGCACGGTGGCGATGAGCTTGCTGAGTTGTCCCAGGCCGATGCGGCAGGGCACGCACTTGCCGCAGGACTGGGCGTGGCACAGCTGCAAAAACGACAGGGACATATCCACCGGGCACAGGCCCGGAGGACTGGCGGCGATACGGCGCTCCACGTCGCGGTAGAGGTTATCCACCACCGTCTGGGCGCGGCTGGGATTCTTGATGTCAAGTCTGCTCAAGGACAGGGCCTCCTTTCGTCTATGCGCCGCAGCGCAATCAGACTGTACTGGGTTATCAAAAGAATGGCACAAAATGCGGAAAAAGTCAACGGGAATAGAGAATTTTATTCATATAAAGAAATTTTATCACATTTTGCTGTAGCATTTTTAACGTTTTCCGCACGAAACCACCCATAATTTTCTTATAAAGAAAATCCGCTCCGCTGTGACACGGCGGAGCGGATTTCATCAGGCACGGATGCCGGTGAGATAGCGGTAATCCTTTCGCAGGATATGGCGGATAAACGGGACGGCCAGCACCGCGTCCGCGGCGATCCACGCCATAGGATCGGCGGCGCACAGCGCATAAAACGCCAGCTGCGGCGCGTCAGCGCTGACCGCGCCGCCCGCCACGGCATCAGGCAGCAGCAGACACACGGCAATGCGGGCCACCAGCTCTGCCGCCCCTGCGCCCAGCACGAAAGCGCTGCGGCCTATGCCCTGCACGCAGTTGCGAATGACGAAAATGAAGGCCAAAAACAGGTACATGGAGAAATCCACATACAGCAGCGTGTTGCCGTAGCGGACGGTGTCCGCCGTCACCTTGTCGGCGCTGAGGAACACGTGGTAGAACAGATCATTCCGGCTGAGGAGCAGCCCTACCCCGGCAGCCAGGGCCGCCAGAATGCAGCCCATGAGCAGTGCCTGCAAGCTGCCGCGCTTGATGCGGTCATAGTGCCCCGCGCCCAGGTTCTGCGCCGTAAAGCTGGTCATGGACGTGCCCAATGCGTTCATAGGCGTGGCCACCAGGCTGCACAGCTTGTTGGCCGCGCCGAAGCCGTTCTGCGCGGCGTTGGACACCATCACGCCGCCGCGCATATCGAACTGCACCACGCCGCCCTGCATCACGATGATGCCGATGGCCAGCACGGAGAACTGCAAGCCCAGGGGCACGCCCCTGGCCAGATGACGGCGGATGTCATACCAGCTGACGCGCCAGTCCTCCCGGTGCAGCCGCAGCTGGGGATACCGGGTAAAGGCGTAGATAAAGCAGCCCACGGTACTGATGAGCTGGGCGGTCACGGTGGCGATGGCCGCTCCCGCCACGCCCCAGCGGAACGCCAGGATGAACAGCAGATCCAGCCCCACGTTCAGCACGGTGGAAAACAACAGGAACAGCAGCGGCGTCACACTGTCCCCCATGCTGCGGAGGAAAGAGCAGATGAAGTTGTAAAACTGCTGCGCGCCGATACCGGCGAAGATGACGAAGCAGTAGGTGTAGGCGGCGTGATACACCGCCGCGTTGTCCGGCGTCACGTTGATCCACGCCAGCATGGGGTTCAGCAGTGCCAGCGCCAGCGCCGTCAGCACCACCGTCAGCGCGGCGGACAGCAATATCTGCGTGGCCAGCGAGCGCCGCACGCCCCGGTCATCCCGCATCCCCACATAATAGGAGGTGATGACGCAGAACCCGGCGCTTACACCGAAGGCGAATTGCAGGAAGATGAACACCAGCGCATTGGTGTCGTTTACGCCCGCCACCTCCTGGGCCGTCAGCGTCTGGCCCACGATGGCCGCGTCGCTGATGGTATAGACCTGCTGGAGCAGGTAGGACAGGATCACCGGCAGGGAGAATTTCAGGATGGTGCGCCAGCAAACGCCCTGCGTCAGGTCCATCGGGCCGGAGAGTATACCCACTTTCGTATGTGTACTTTTCACAGAAACATCGCCTCCGTTTTGTGCACTTTCACTCTCAGAGACGCATCATACTCCCACCAGCGGAAAATGTCAAGAGTCCCCGAAAGAAAAAATATGGGAGCGCCTGCGGCGCTCCCACACATTATTGTTTCCGTGCGGTGATATACTCGTCGCCGGGCCGCCAGTAGGGGCAATCCCGCGTGTCGGAGGCCAAAAACCGCGCCAGCTCATCCTCGTCCAGATCCATGTCGCACAGGTAGTCGTCGTACTCCTCGTCGTACACGTACCACACGCAGCTCTCGCACTTACCCATTCTCA
>USNH01000124.1 GCA_900556015.1 uncultured Eubacteriales bacterium
AGGTTCAGCTCCGCCGCCGTCTCGAACAGGTCGAACACGTTCAGTTCCAGCGAGAAGTTGTACTGCTCCTCGCCGTCAAACGTGTTGATGTCTGCCTCCAGCTCCGCCAGATCCAGCCCCATCAGTGAGCCGGTGTCCAGCTTACCGCTGGCCTCGAAGCCCTGCTGCACGAAGGGGATGCTGCCGTTTTCCTCCTTCTTCGGCCCGTAGCCCAACCGCTTCAGCTCGATCAGCTTATCGCTGCCGCAGTTCAGGATGAGATCCAGCCCCATATTCCCGGACAGCTCCAAACAGCCGTTCCCCTTGATCAGCGCCTTATTGATCCGGCTGCTGACCTCCGGGATGTCGATGAACACCAGCACCGCGTTGTCCTCCGGCTTCATGTTCAGCGCCAGCACCTCGCCGTCAAAGGCCAGCTCCGCCGCCTTCGTCACCCCGTTATTCGCGGAGTACAGCAGGAATCGCGGCGTGCTGTACATCACCTGGGCCGTGGTGTCGAACCTGGTCACCAGGCCGTTTTCGTCCACCCGGACACGGAAATGCTGCCCGCTGCCCCAGGTGGCGGTGATGGTGGAGGTCAGCCCCACCTTCCGATCCGTATACTCGTAATACTTGCCGTTGTCGTCCCGTCCCGGCTCAAAATCGCCGCACAGGATGTAGAGCGGGTCGCCGTACTTCTTTTTCAGCACATTCTCCCGCGCCGTGTCGGTGATAGGCGCGGCCACTATTTTATCGCCGCTCTTATACAGCCCCAGCCGGTCGGCATCCTGGGGGATCGTCACCCTGTCCGGCTCGGTGAACTTCACGTCCGCCAGGGAGGCGGCCTCCTTCTTGGTGTAAACATCCCGGAAGCCCCACACCTGGATCGCGCTGATCGGGGGATGCCCGGTCCGTCCGCCTATCCGTTCTGTGCCGCACTCGGCGGTAAGCAGGTCGTTCTCCGCGTCATACGTCATGTATACCGTGGCCTTTGCATCGTTGGTGCGGCGCACCATTTCCTCGTGGGCCAGCACAAAGGGGCTGTCCACGCCGTAGCTGTCGGAGTAGACCTCGCACACGTCGCCACTGCCGAACGCCCCGTACACGTTGGTGCGGCCCATGCCGGCGGTGATGTCCGTGCTCTTGGCGGTATACGTACCTTTCTGCTTATAGCTGCGGCTCGCCTTCACATGGGCCGAGGGGTCTGCCTGGGCGTGGCCCATCCGGGAAAAGCCGTGGTACTCCTGAAACCAGCGGAATACGAAATCCGGGGTCGTGGTGAAGTCAGTGGGAATGTCCAGTCCCCAAAATGCCTGGGCCACCAGCGCGTAGGTCTTGCCGTCCGCCGTTACATACGTGGCCTCAAAGTCCCCCTCGCTCGTGCCCTTATCCAGCTCCACAAAGTAGTAGCTGATGTAGCACGCAAACTCCGGGGCTGGCACGTTGGCAAAGGTGTATTTAACAGTCAGGGCATTCTTTGAGATCACCCTGTGTATGCTGACAGCCTCCAACGTGAGGTCTTTAGTCGGGTCGATGACCTCCATCTTCTGGATGGGCAGCTCCCGCTGACCACCCGTGGTCTGAAGGGTGAACCGGGCCTGCTCGTACACGCCCTTGCGGAACGAATCCCCCGTGGCGGTGTAGCCCCGGTCGGAGTTGGTCACGGACTTGCCGATATGCGGCCCGTCCACCGCCAGGAAGAACACCAGCTTGCCGTTCTTCATCTTCATGGAGTAGAGCTGTGACCCATCGTCTACGCCCTCCCGCTTGATCGTCACCGGCTCTGTCCGATTGCAAAGCGGGCCTTCCTTGTTCACGTTGCCCACATAGGCCAGCGCCTCCGCCGGCAGCAGCGTGACGAACAGCAGCGCCGCCAGCAGCAGAGACACGATCCGTTTCTTCATACCGCATCATCCTCTCTTTCCAAAATAAGGCGATAAAATACCAGCCCTATTATAGCAGAAAGGGCAGCGCGGCACATCACCCGAACGGGTGATATTTGCCCTCACCGCAGCATTTCAATCAGGTGGCTGCGGCGGTCTATGTTCATTTTTTGGAATGCGTTTTTCAGGTGGTGCTTCACCGTGTTCTCCGAGATATGCAGCGTTTCGGCGATCTCGCTGTTCCGCATACCTCTCGCCGCCAGCTCCGCCACCTCCCGCTCCCGGTCGGTCAGCGATTCCTTCAGCTCCGGCACGTCGTCCAGCATGGCGAAGATGCGGCTCTCGTCCGCCCGGGTGTAGTGTATGCCCAGCGCCTTGATCTCCCGTATGGCCTGCCCGTGCCGGGTCGCGATGGACGGCATCAGAAACAGCGGCTGGAAGTATTTGCGGAAGCACGCGATAAAGGAGTAGTTTTTGTCCCGCTCCGCCATGGACAGCGACCGATCCAGCCACTCCGCCGCCCGGCCCAGCCGCCCCGTGGCCAAATAGCACAGCGCCAGCCCGCAGTACATGAAGTTCCGCGTGGCGGCGGAGATGAGGCGGCTGTCCAGTGCCAGCGATGATTCCACCGAGGCGATGGCCCGCTGGTACTCCTTCTTCAGCAGCAGGTCGGTGACGCGGCACGTCTTGATCATGAAGTTGGTGAACGTCAGGTCGGACAGCGTGTCCGCGCCGCCCCTGGCCCACAGGGGGGAGCGGCTGGTCTCCATCATCAGCCCCAGCAGATAGCCCCGCACCGTCTCCGCCATGTATGTGCCCAAGCTCGTGCCCTGCAAAAAGGCGTAGCTGCGGGCCTTGTTCTCTAGATAGTCCACCGCCTTCTGCAACCCCGCCATGTCCGAGCGGTAGATGGCGTTGATGCCCAGCAGCAGCGCCGCGCCGTAGGTCACGGTGGCGCTGTGGCTCTGCTCCGACAAAAACGCCGCCTGGTATGCCTGTATGTCCGCCTCCTCGAACCGACCCTGCACCGAATAGGCTTCGCCCCGGTACAGCTCCGCCGCTCCGGCGGCGTGGCCGTTGGTCAGCCGGTCGTAGCGCTTGAACACCACCGCCATCCGCTCCGCCGTGGCCATCATCTGCCCCGGCTCTGCGTAAAAAAGATACCACATGGACGTGCACCCGAAAAAGAACGGCTCTTCCGGGATAAACAGCTCCGAGGGCCGGGTCATCAGCGCTTCCGCCCGTGCGTAGGCCGCGTCCATCTTGTCAAGATCCGGGAAGAACTCCAGCGCGTCCAGCAGCTCCCATTCGCCCAAATGCTGCTTCTCCCGCAGCAGTCCCCGCACCCGCACCATTTGCCGGGCAAATTCTCCGAAATCGCACCCGCCGTACAGCGCGTAGCACAGCCGCAGCAGCGACAGGGGATACCGCCGCTGCACCTCCTCCGGGCAGCGCCGCAGCACCGCGGCGGCCAGCTCGGTGTAGCTCACGTCCCCGAACCGCTCGGTGATCAGCCCCACCAGCCGGCACGAGAGGATGCCCTCGTCGTCCCCGGCCCGGAAAAAGCAGTCCACGGCGGCGCGGGTGGCGTCGTTGTCCCGATACCACTGCCCGGCCCGCCCATAGATGCGCCGCCGCGTCTCCTCGTCCGCCTCGTCCAGCCGTGCGCGGAGAAAGCGCAGCAGCAGCTCGTGGGGATAATATCTGCCCCGCAGCGCGTCCTGCCGCACCAGCGGCACGCGACGGAAAAAGTCGTCCCGCTCCTCCGGGGGCAGCACCCCGGCGGGCAGCAGCGCGTCCAGCATGGACGGCGTAACGCAGTCGAACAGGCTGAGATACAGCAGCGCCGTGCGCTGCCGCGCCTCCATCCGCGCCCAGAACAGGCGGTACAGCAGCTCGTCCATCTCGCCGGTCACGCCGCCCGCCTCCACGCACAGCGCCGCCGCTGCCGGCCAGCCGCCGGTGCTGGCCATGATGGCGTCGGCCTGCGCCTCGGTCAGCGCCTCGCCCCGCCGTGCGGAAAAGGCCAAAATGTCCTCCCGCGTCAGCAGCAGGTCACTGGCGCGCAAAAAGCAGACGCTTCGCTCCAGCCCGTCGAAAACAGGCCGCAGCGCGCCTAAATTCTGCGCGATAAAGATCAGGTGCAGCCCGTCCGCCGGACGCTTTGCCAGCGCGTCGATGACCTGGGGCGGCCAGTTGTCCGCCGCCAGCTGGAAGTTATCAAAGATCAGCGTCAGCGGCTTTTCCACCCGCAGCTCCATCAGCGCCCGGGCCACCTGCTCGGCGTTGCTGCGGTTCAGAAAGCCCAGCGCCTCGATGCGCCGCACCGCCCGCTCGTCCACGGCGGACAGCTGCCGGATGAACCAATAGAAGCTGGTGTCCGGCAGATGCTCCACGCCGGTATACCACACGGCGGTGGCCGCGCCCTCCAGGGCGCGGCTCACCGCCGTGGTCTTGCCGTATCCTGCGGGCGCTTCCAGCACGGCGATCCGTGCCTGCCGCAGCGCCTCCAACTTTTTTAAC
>USNH01000125.1 GCA_900556015.1 uncultured Eubacteriales bacterium
GGGGCGGCGACACCATCGTGTGCCCCATCTCCGCCAAGACCGGCATGGGCGTGGAAAACCTGCTGGAGATGCTCACCCTCACCGCTGAGGTCAGTGAGCTGAAGGCCAACCCCAACCGCGCCGCCCAGGGCACGGTCATCGAGGCCCGTTTGGACAAGGGCCGCGGCCCGGTGGCCACGCTGCTGGTGCAGAACGGTACGCTCCACCAGGGCGACATCATCATCGCCGGTACGTCCGTGGGCCGCGTCCGCGCCATGGTCAACGATAAGGGTCAGCGCATCACCGATGCCGGGCCCAGCGTGCCCGTGGAGATCACCGGCCTGAGCGAAGCCCCCTCTGCCGGCGCGACGTTCAACGCCGTGGCCGATGAGAAGCTGGCCCGTGAGCTGGTGGAGCAGCGCAAGGCCGAGGAGAAGGCCAAGGCCAACGCCCCTGTCACCAAGGTCTCCCTGGAGGATCTGTTCAGTCAGATCCAGGCCGGCGAGATAAAGAATCTGAACCTGATCGTCAAGGCCGATGTGCAGGGCAGCGTGGAGGCTGTAAAGGCTTCCCTGGAGAAGCTGAGCAACGAGGAGGTCCGCGTTCGTGTCATCCACGGCGGCGTCGGCGCGATCAACGAGTCCGACGTGATGCTGGCCGCCACGTCCCAGGCCATCATCGTGGGCTTCAACGTCCGTCCCGACGCGGCGGCCCGCGACAGCGCCGCCCGCGCCAACGTGGATATGCGGATGTACCGCGTGATCTACGATGCCATCAACGAGATCGAGGCCGCCATGAAGGGTATGCTCGCTCCCAAGTTCCGGGAGGTGCTGCTGGGTCATGCCGAGGTGCGTCAGACCTACAAGGTCTCCGGCGTGGGCACGGTGGCCGGCTGCTACGTGCAGGACGGCAAGCTCCAGCGCAAGGACTGCCAGGTGCGTCTCGTCCGGGACGGCATCGTCATCCACGAGGGCGTGCTGGCCTCCCTCCAGCGGTTCAAGGACTCCGTCAAGGAGGTCGTGTCCGGCTACGAGTGCGGCCTGAGCATCGAGAAGTTCAACGACATCAAGGAAGGCGACATCGTGGAAGCCTTCACCATGGAGCAGATAGAAGTCTGATACCTGCGGGGCGGGCCTTTCGCCCGCCCCGTTTTTCTTAGGAAAGGAGCGATGTACTATATGGCATCCAACCGCATTGGCCGCATCAATGAGGAGATCCGCAAGGAGCTCAGTGCCCTGCTGCGGACGGTGAAAGACCCCCGCGTGTCCGAGGGGATGCTCACCATCACCCATGTGGACACCACCAGCGACCTGCGCTACGCCCGTGTCTATATCAGCGCCCTGCGCTGCGATGACGAAAAGGCGCTGCTGAAGGGTCTGAAGTCTGCCTCCGGCTACCTGCGCCACCAGTTGGGGCAGGCCATCGACCTGCGCTACACGCCGGAGCTGCAATTCTTCATGGACGACTCCATCGCCCACGGCGCGCATATTCTGGACCTTCTGAACCACGTCAAGCCCGCCAACCCCGCCAACGCGGACATCGTGCTGCCGGAGGATAAGGAATGAACGGGCGCTTGACGGTGCAGGAGGCGGCGGCGCGGCTGCGGCAGATGAACAACGTGCTGCTGCTGACCCACGTGCGCCCCGACGGCGACACCATCGGCTCTGCCGCCGCGCTGTGTCAGGCTCTGCGGGATATGGGCAAAACCGCGTATCTCCTCCATAACCCGGAGATCACCGACACCTACGCCCCCTACGCCGAGCCCTACTGGGCATCTGAGGGCTTCGTGCCGGAGCACATCGTGTCCGCCGACATCGCGGCGCTGAACCTGCTGCCGGACAACGCCGCCGCTTATGCCAGCCGCGTTGAGCTGACCATCGACCACCACGGCTCGCAGGAGTTTTTCGCAGCGGAGACGTGCCTGGACGCGGATGCCGCCGCCTGCGGCGAGATCATTTACCGCGTCATCCGGGAGCTGACGGCGGTAACGCCCGCCATCGCCCTGCTGCTGTATGTGGCCATTTCCACCGACACGGGCTGCTTCGTCTACGCCAACACCACGGCGGACACCCACCGCATCGCGGCGGAGCTGCTGGAAACAGGCATCGACGTTGGCCCGGTGAATAAGGTGCTGTTCCGCACCAAGAGCAAGACGCGGCTGGCCATGGAGGCCCGCATGGTGGCGGACATGGAGCTGTACGACGGCGACCGGGTGGTGGTCATGTCCATCCCCCTGTCCCTGCGGCGAGAGCTGCACGCCACCGAGGCGGACATCGAGGAACTGAGCAGTCTGGCCGCCCTGGTGGAGGGCACGGACTGCGGCATCACGCTGCGGGAGCTGAAGCCCGGGAGGGTGAAGCTGTCCCTGCGTACCGGGCCGCGGGTGGACGCCTGCGCCGTGTGCCAAAGACTGGGCGGCGGCGGCCATACGGCTGCCGCAGGCGCAACGGTGGACGGCACGCTGGAGGACGCGAAAGTCTTGATACTAAAGGCTTACCGCGCCGTGGTGGGGTAAGCCATGGCGGACGGGATCATCATCATCGACAAGCCCGCCGGCTGGACCAGCATGGACGTGTGCGGCAAGCTGCGGGGCATTTTGAAAACGAAAAAGGTGGGTCACGCCGGGACGCTGGACCCCATGGCCACTGGCGTGCTGCCGGTGTTCGTGGGCAGCGCCACCAAGGCGGTGAGCTTTGCCGAGAGCGGCGACAAGGAGTACATCGCCGGACTGCGGCTGGGTGTGACCACCGACACGCAGGACACCAGCGGAAACGTGCTGGCGCAGCGCCCGGTTTGCGTGACGCGGGAAGCGCTGGAGGCGGTGCTGCCCCGGTTCACCGGGGAGATCCAGCAGATACCGCCCATGTATTCCGCCATCAAGATCAACGGAAAGAAGCTGTATGAGCTGGCGCGGAAAGGTGAGGAAATTCAGCGTTCCGCCAGGAATATTACGATTTTTGAGCTTGAATTGTTAGGAAAATCAGATGACGGCGACTGGACGCTGCGGGTGCGCTGCTCCAAGGGGACTTACGTGCGGACGCTGTGCCACGACATCGGACAGGCGCTGGGCTGCGGCGGGTGCATGAGCTCTCTGCGGCGCACCATGGCCGCCGGGTTCACTTTGGCGGAGAGCCACACACTGGAGGAGGTGCAGCAGGCGGGCGAAAGCCTTCTCGCACCTACGGATTCCCTGTTCCGACAGTACCCGGCGTATCGGCTAGCGACGGAAAAAACGGATCGGGCGTGCCGCTGCGGCAACCCTATTCCGGCATCTGATTTGGCGGAGGGGCTGTACCGGGTGTACGGCCTGGACGGGCAGTTTCTGTGCCTGAGCAGCTGGAAAAACGGGGCGCTTATTTCCCAAAAGAACTTCTTCGGAGCTTGAAAAAACGTGGAATTATCTTGAATTTCTTTTGAATCATCTTGTAACTACAAAGGAATTTTCTTCTATGAAAGTTGAAAAAACTGTGATCGCGTTGGGGTTTTTCGACGGGGTACACCGGGGACACGGCGCGCTGCTGCGGAAGGCGGCGGAGCGAGCCGGGGAGTTGAACGCCGCGCCGGCGGTGTTTACCTTTGATCGTTCGCCCAAGGAGTTTGTTACCGGCAAGCCGGTGCTGCTCATCAACTCCAACGACGACCGCCGGGACATCATCCGCCGGGTGTACGGCATCCAGCGGGTCATCTTCGCACCCTTCGACCGGGAGATGATGACCATGCCGTGGCAGGACTTCATCACGGAGCTGCTGGTGAAGCAGTACGGGGCGGTGCATTTGGTGGCGGGCCACGACTACCGCTTCGGCCACAAAAACGAGGGCACGGTGGAGCGTCTGCGGGAGAAGTGCCGGGAGCTGGGGCTGGGCTGCGACATCATCCCCAAGGTGGAGCTTGAGGGCATCACCGTCAGCTCCACCTATATCCGCACGCTGCTGGAGCAGGGCGACGTGGAGCGGGCGGCGCTGTTTTTGGGCCACCCACACTGCTTGAGCCAGACGGTGCGGCATGGGCAGCGGCTGGGCCGCACCATCGGCATCCCCACGGTGAACCTGGCCGTTCCGGCCCATGTGCTGACGCCGGAGAGGGGCGTGTATATCACCCGGGCGTTTCTGCCGGACGGGCGGAGCTGCCCCGGCGTGACCAACGTGGGCACGCGGCCCACCGTCACCGATGGGGACACCGTGTCGGTGGAGACGTATCTGCTGGGGTTTGACGGCGACCTGTACGGGCAGACGGTGCGGCTGGACTTTTATAAGCGGCTGCGGGGCGAGGTGAAGTTCCCGTCCTTGGAGGCGCTGCGGCAGGAGATACTGCGGAATGTGGCGGAGACGGAGGCGTATTTCGCTGGGGAATAAGAGACGGGCGGGGGAATATGACTGCCTGCGGCGAGAGGTGGAGCGCATCAAC
>USNH01000126.1 GCA_900556015.1 uncultured Eubacteriales bacterium
GACCCGTGAAGTCAAAACCGGAACCACAGCCAAGGGAACACCGAAAGCGGAATTTGGCATGAAGTACGCCAAGGGCGAGTTCATGAACGTGTCCGCCGTGGGGGACGATGACGTGACCCGCATGGCGGCGTGCCTTGAAAAAGGGGATGCCGTTCTGGTGTGCGGCGTGTGGAAAACCCGGCGCTACACCACCCGTGACGGGGAACAGAAGGAGTGGAGCGAGCTTCACGCGGAGTTCGTGGCCCCGCAGACGGTGATGGCGGCAGTGCTGGAACTGCTGGCGGCTGGAAGCGGGAAAACGCCCGCTTCCGAACCGGCGAAACCCATGGAACACAGCGGCAGTCAGGCAGGTTCCCTTGACAGTCAGGAGGACGCCGTTTTGCCGTGGGAACAGCCCGAAGAGGACGAACCCTACGATTATGTACCGCAGATTTAGGGGGGATGGCTATGAAGATCGTTTGTGCGGACACGAAAGAATATGCCTACATGGTTCGGATGTGCCTTGTCAACCAAGCAGAGGATAACTGCAAGTGCTGCGTGCTGCGAACGCTTTGCATGCGAGGCGAGCAAGAATGTGATGACATTGAAGAGTTTCTTGAGTTGGAGACGGAGAGAGGGAATTGACCTATGGCGAAAGAAAACCGGTATTTCTGGCTGCGGCTCTATGATGACTTCTTTACGTCCAAGCGGATCAAAAAACTCCGCAAGCTGGCGGGCGGGGATACCTACCTCATCATTTACCTGAAAATGCAGCTCATCGCCATGAAGCACGATGGGATTTTGCAGTGGTCAGGTCTCGACGATAACTTTGCCGATGAGCTGGCGTTGGAACTGGATGAGGAACCGGCCAACGTGGAGGTGACGATCAACTATCTTCTTTCCTGCGGCTTGGCGGAGACCTCGGATGACGTCACGTTTTTCTTTCCGTATGCGGTGAAAAACGTTGGGAGCGAAGGGTCCTCCGCGAAGCGGATGAGGGAGTCCAGAGCAAGAGCAAAGCTGGCAGAACCGTCACAATGTGCGAACGATGTGCGAACATTGTGCGAACATCGTTACGGAGAGAAAGAGATAGAGAAAGAGATAGATATAGAAGATATATCTTCTTCACTACGTTCAGAAGATATAGGGGGCAGTGCCCCCAGTGAGCCAAAGGCACAGGAGAGCGGAAAGCGGACGGCGGTGAAATTCGTACCGCCCACGCTGGAAGAGGTGGAAGCCTACGCCGCGTCCCGGCAGAGCACGGTGGACCCCCGCCGGTTTTTTGAGTATTTTAACACCCCGGACGCACAGGGTCGCTCGTGGAGGGACAGCAAGGGGAATCCGGTGAAGAACTGGAAGCAGAAGTTCCTCACATGGGAAGGCCGGGACGGCGGGAAAGGAAAGCCCGCCCCGGCGGCATCCCGGACGGACAAGCCCCGGAAAAGCTGGACGGAACTGGCGGCGGAGATGGACGCGGAGGAGGGCCGCACAACATGACCAGACAGGAGACAGGCATCATCATGGATATTCTGACGGCGGCCTATCCCCGGTTTTACAGCAGCACCACCGGTCCGGATATGCGCAACGCCATCAAACTGTGGGCGGATATGTTTGCCCATGACGAGGTGGCACTGGTGGCGGCGGCGGTAAAAAGCGTGATCGAAAGCGACGAAAAGGGCTTCCCGCCCACCATCGGACAGGTAAAGGCCAAACTTCGCCTGCTGACGGCAAAACCGGAAATGACGGAGGCCGAGGCATGGGGCCTGGTGGCAAGGGCCATCCGAAACGGGCTGTACGGCGCGGAGGAGGAATTTGAGAAGTTCCCGCCGGTGGTACAGCGGATCGTGGGCAGTCCCAACACGCTGCGGGAGTGGGCGCGGATGGACACGGAGACGGTGCACAGCGTAGTGTCCAGCAACTTTCAGCGCAGCTATCGGGCCATTTCCGCACGGGAACGGGAGATCAACGCTTTGCCTGCGGAGGTTCGGGCGCTGGTACAGCGCATCGGCACCGGGCCGGAGCCGGAGAAGCTGGCGGCGCCTGAGAAGAAGCCCCTGCCGGCGGCGGAAGCGAAACCGGAAGCCGAGGCGGTGAAGCCGCCGGAATGGTTCAAGGACGCGGTACGGCCCCAGCGGCGCAGCCGGGATGAGGTGATGGCCTATCTCCGGGGAAAGGCCGATGGGGATGGCAGGTAATTTTACGCTGGCAAGCTGTATGCGGAGATACAGTACGAAGGCGGAGAAGGAGGACCCCTCCAACAGTCTGCACAAGTGCTGGTCCTGCAAGCTGGCCTATGGGCAGTGTGAATGGAGCCGGGTGGACGAGAAAAGCGGAAAGGTCCGCTTTGAGGATGTCCCCGGCTGGAAGGTCCGGCGGAGATCCCGCATGGAGCGGGACGGAGTGGTGGAGCGGGTGCAGGTTTTGGACTGCCCGAAGTATCAGGAGGAAAAGCGATGAGCGTTTGTTTGGAGGATCTGAACAGGCTGCCGGAGCGCTACCGGAAGCAGGTACAGCAGCAGATGCAGGCCCAGCAGATCGACCGGACGGCCAGGGTAATGGCCCGGTTCGTGACGGAGGAGAAGGGGAAGGCGGAAGCGGCGGCGGAGGGTAAGCGCAAGCACCACAACCACCCCACCGCCCGGACCCTGCCCAACGGAACGGAGCACACCTTTGACAGCCGCAAGGAGGCGGCACGGTATGACGAGCTGGTATTGCTCAGCAAGGCCGGGGCTATCCGGGACCTGCGGCTCCAACCCCAATTCACGCTGAAGGAAAGCTACATCACGGCCAACGGCGACCGAAGCCGCGCCGTGACGTATCGGGCGGACTTCTCCTACGAGGAGCGGGGGAAGGACGGCACATGGCATCTGGTTGTGGAGGACGTAAAAGGCCCCTCTACGAAAAAAGACAAGACCTACCGCATGAAGGCGAAAATGATGCAGGATATGAAGCACATCACCGTGCGGGAGGTATGAACGGAAAGGAGATATGCCCGGTGGAGACCGTAACTGTGATCGTGCGGGCTGTGCTGCCATGGGACAGCGCAGACGGGAAAGACCGGATCGAGATATGCACCCATGACCGGCAGAGCCAGATCGACTACTGCCTGAACCACTGCCCCTATGCGGAATGCGTGAACTGCGCGGGCGGAGGTCGGACTACCAGCCGCGGCGGGCGGCCGCCCCTTCTGCGGGAAGCGGAAATGCAGAAGCTGCGGGAGCTGCTGGAAGCACGGACAGACCCGGCGGATATTTGCCGGGAGATGCACATGGACGCGGATTTTCTGAGTCGGTGCAAACGAAAGCTGCGGAGGGAGGCCCCAAGAACGGCCAGACACGAAAGGAGCGGGACATGAAGCACAGCAACGATTACTGGGAACAGGAAGCCTATTGGGAGATGGAACGGCGGCGGGCGGAGAAGAACCGCAAAACCAGAGAGCAGCGGCGGCGGGAGCAGGCGGACACATCCGCCCTGATCGGCGGGATTTGCTTTTTACTGCTGCTGGCGGTTCTTTTGGCAAAGGTCATGCTGGGAGGTGGAACGCCGTGAACAGGGAGAACCGGAGAGCAGGGTGGAAGAAAAAGCTGCCACCCTGCCCTCTCTGCGGACTGGACAGCGGGGAGCGGGTGGAGGATGCGGCACCGCCCTTTGACTACATCGTGGCGTGCACCTCCTGCGGGGCGCGGACCAGACCATATCACGGTCTGAACTGCGCCACAAAAGCGTGGGGCCGGGGGGACGTATACCAGCCAAAGAAAGGAAAGAACCATGTATCGCTGTGAAACGTGCGGAGAAGAATTTGAGGCCCCGATGATCTTAGACGGGTCGGAGCCGCGCCCGGACTGCTTTTTTGAGCGGTTTCGGAAGGTGGGCTGCCCCTACTGCGGGAGCCAGTATTTCAACGAATTGGACGAGGAAGGGGAGGAAAAGTGATGGATGCTGTGAAGTTCATAAAGGCAATTAAACAGATGCTTTATGCAGGAGCGGGTGACAGCACGGTTCAAAAATATATATCTGCATACAAAAAGAATGATTTTGAAGGGATGGTGAAAGCCGCTGAACAGTGGGCCGCCGATCACCCCATCAAAACCCGCCAGAGCGAGTTCTTGAAGTTGTTTCCGGGAGCAGATGTTGGCGAAACGGATGGTTGTCTAACTTTGTGCCCTTGCAATATTTACGGAAAGATGCGGAAAGAGTGCGGTACACCTAAATGCTCTGAGTGTCGGAGGAAATTCTGGCTCGCGGAGGTGGAGGACGTATGAAACTATTGATCGGCGGAAGTCCCTGCACACATTGGAGCATCGCACAGACGAAGAACCGCGAGACAGAGGCCAGCGGCATCGGCTGGGAACTGTTCTTGAATTACCGTATCGCACGGGATAAGTACCATCCGGATTTTTTCC
>USNH01000127.1 GCA_900556015.1 uncultured Eubacteriales bacterium
ACCGGCTCTCGCCGGTCTTTCCCTTTTCACAGATTCACTTTTTCATACCGCCTTGCCGAGGCCCGGAACGTCAGCGCCATACCGCCTGCGTAGATGAGCACGCTGGCGATGAGCGCGGGCAGCAGCCGTACCTGTGTGGCCGCGTCCAGATCGTCCAGCCACGTCAGCGCCGGGAAATGGGGCAGCGCCTCCAGCGCGCCCATCGCCAGCGTGGTGGGGATGACGGCCTTGAGGAAGGCTATCCCCACCTTGTAGCCGTTGGCGTAGAACGACGGCAAGAACACACCGTTGAACACCGCGTACAGCAAAAACCCCGCCGCCAGCAGCGCCAAATTGGGGTCGAGCCCCACCAGATTGTCCTTCCCCGGCTGCAAATGCACCGCCAGCAGGGAGCAGGGGATCTGCACCACCAGCGACAGCACCTCGATGATGACCACGAACGCGCACCCGGCCTTCACCGTGTCCCGCTTCGGCACAGGCAGCAGCGCGGAATAGTAGATGTCCTTCTGCTCCCGTATGTTCAAAAATGTGAAGAACAGCCCCAGCATCACGTAGAAAAAGATCACGGTGTACGGATAGTTGGGGATGAGCACCATGATGCCGAACAGGCAGAAGATAAGCGTCATGGGATGGCACACCAGCCGGAACTGCTTATATAATAGCGCTTTCATCCAGCGGCCTCCTTTCCACCTTCACGATAATGTCCTCCAGCGTGTCGCCCATGTCCCGGTACTGCGCCCGGAAATCGCCCATCGCGCCGCTGTACTGCATCACGCCGTCCTTGATGAACGCGATGTGGCTGGCGCACTTCTCCAGATCCGACGTGATGTGGGTGGAGAACAGCACGCTCCGCGTGCCGCTTTCCACGATGCGGCCCAGCAGCTCCGTCAGCTCGTCCCGGCTCACCGGGTCAAGGCCGCTGGTGGGCTCGTCCAGGATCAGCAGCCTGGCGTTGTGGCTCAGGGCCAGGGCGATCATGTACTTCACCTTCATGCCGCTGGACAGCTGATCCACCCGCTTGCTCTCGTCCAGCGCGAACAGCTGCAAATAGTGGCGGTACTTCTCCTCGTCCCAGTTGTCGTAAAACCGCCGGGTCACGTCGGTGATCGTGCCCACCTTCTTCTTGGGATAGAAATCGATGCCGCCCAGCACCACGCCCAGCTCCCGGCGGATGGCCGCCTCGTTGGCGGCGTAGTCCATGCCGAACACCCGCACCGCGCCCTCGTCCGGGTGCACCATACCCAGAATGGATTTCAGCGTGGTGGACTTGCCCGCGCCGTTGCGCCCGATGAAGCCCATCACCGCGCCCTGGGGCACGTCAAACGACACGTGATCCAGGGTGAACGCCGGGTAGCGCTTCGTCAGGCCCTGCACCTCCAGCACGTTCATTCGTCCTCATCCTCCTCTTCCTCCGGCAGCGCGGCAAACACTTTTTTCAGCATGGGGTTCAGCTTCTCCGCCGTCTGCAACGCCAGCCCCTTCTTCTTGTCCGCCAGCAGCACCAGCGTGTCGCCGGGCTGGAGGCCGAACATATCCCGCGCCTCCTTGGGGATGACGATCTGCCCCTTCGGCCCGAGCCTGACGCTGCTCATATAATACCGTTCCTTCCTGTCCATACAGCACCTCCCATCGGTATAACTGGTATAACTTTTCTTACTTGTCCAAATAGTACACCGCAAACCGCGCATTGTCAAGTGTCAGTTTTCGTGCTATACTTACGAAGAAAACACATAAGGAGTACGCTCATGAACCTTTGTGACCGCAACGATATACAGTCCCTGCTGGCCCGCCACGGCTTCCGCTTCGCCAAATCCCTGGGGCAGAACTTCCTCATCGAGGGCTGGGTGGCGGAGGACATCGCCGCCGCCGGATGCCCGGAGGGCTGCGGCGTGCTGGAGGTCGGCCCGGGCATCGGCGCGCTGACGGTGCAGCTGGCCCGCCGGGCGGAAAAAGTCGTGTCCGTGGAGCTGGACCGCCGGCTGCCGCCGGTGCTGGCGGAGACCATGGCCGCCTTCCCCAACTTCACGCTGGTGGAGGGCGACATCATGCAGCAGGAGCTACCCGCCCTGGTGCGGCAGCACTTCACCGGCCTGCGCCCGGTACTGTGCGCCAACCTGCCCTACAACATCACCACACCCTTCCTCACCGCCTGCGTGGAGGCAGGCTGCTTCGACAGCCTCACCGTCCTCATACAGAAGGAGGTGGCCCAGCGCATCTGCGCCGCCCCCGGCACGGCGGACTACGGCGCGTTCTCGGTGCTGATGCAGTATTACACCCAGCCGGAGCTGCTGTTCACCGTCCCCAACACCTGCTTTCTGCCGCCGCCCAAGGTCACGTCCGCCGTGGTGCGCTGCATCACCCGGAAAACGCCGCCGGTGCAGGTACGATCCGTGGACGACTTTTGGCGCACCGTCCGCTCCGGCTTCGCCCTCCGCCGGAAAACGCTGGTCAACAGTCTGCAAACCGGCTGGCAGCTGCCCAAGGAGCAGCTCACCGCCATCGTCGCCGCCTGCGGCCTCGACCCCGCCATCCGGGGCGAACGGCTGGGCCTGGAGGAATACGCCCGGCTGTCCGATGCGCTCCACGAAGCGTCCAAATAGGTTTACATAAAACAACACCCGCGGCGATGCCGTGGGTGTTGTTTTATGCTCAGTGTCATCATGCGTAAGGCTGGGCGTATATCCGCGGCGGCGTACACCCCAAGGGCACTTGCTTCGCGGCGCGCAGCGACGTGGGAATCCGTAACCCCCGTCTCCTCGCCCTCACCGTCACCGCAGCCGCTTCCACCGCTTCTGGCGCAGCGATCCCACCACCACCGGGCAGTCCACCGCCTGTGCAAACGCCCCGGCCAGCGCCGGGTCGAAGTCCTCCCTATCGATTTGGTTTACATAAATCACGTCAAACCCACCCTCGGCCATCAGCACCCGCGCCGCCAGCGCCGGGGTGATCACATCCTCCTCCGACGCGCCCGCCAGCGCGGCGTACAGCGCGGGCCGGTGGGCCGCCTGCCGGATGGTCTGCCCGAAGGCCGACGCCCCCAGCACGCACACCGTCCGCCGCCGCTGGGGCGGCAGCACCGGCTCCCAGGCTGCATGGGCCTTTGCCGGCAGCCGTTTCGACCCGTCCGCCTCCACCAGCACATAGTCCGCCGCCGTCTCCCAGCCGGGAAACCCCGGCGCGGTGAGCTTCCCCTCCGCCGTATAGCTCCCGGCGCAGGCCGCGCCATGCTCCGCCAGCGCTGCCGCCAGCTCCTCCGCCGTCTGGGCGAAGGGATACTGCTCCGGCCTCATGATGTGGGTGGTGGTGGCCAGCAGCACCGTGCCGCGCTGCCGCAGCTCCTCCGCCAGCTCATACAGCAAGCTGGTCTTGCCGCCGCTGCCCATCACCGCCGTCAGCCCCTTCTCGATTCCCAGCAATTCCCAAAGCCGTGCCATCCTGCCACCTCCGATTTTTCCCCATCTTACCATATTTACCCGCCGCACGCAACGAAATCTGACGCAAAAGTTCCGCTTTTGCCGCTCACCTGCCCCAAAACTTGACAAAAATGGCGGAAAGTGCTATACTCCAAAAGTCTTTCTGTTTGGTAACAAAAGTTACAAATAGTTTCAATCCCGCTGCCGCGCCCTGTTTGAAACAGCCCCGGCGCGGCTATACTTCGAGGTACTATGGAAAGAATGGAAGCAACAACACACCGGCGCGTCACCCCTGCCTCCGTGTGTCAGGCCATCCACAACGCGCCCTATCATGCGGCGGGCTGGCTCATCCGGGCCGTCCGGGCTGTGGGCCGCTGCTTTGCCTGGACAGCGGATGCCATCGCCGCTGAGTGCCGCCGTGACTGGCAGGCGCTGCGATGCCGCGTGCGCCGCTCCGCCCTGGCGCGGGCCTGGCGCGCCCTGCGCCGATCCCCCACGCTCCACGGCTTCGCCGCCGCGTTTCGCACCAATCCCCTGGTGCGGCTGGTGACCATGATCTCCGTCATGTCCCTGCTGTTCGTGGGCGCGGTGAGCTACGCACCGCCCCGTTCGGTGGACGCCATCTGCATCGTGGTGGACAGCGACGGCCCTCACGTGCTGGACGAGCGCAGCGCCGAGCGCACCTACGACGACCTGCTGCTGCGCCGCAGCGTGGGCGACAACACGCTCCAGCTCATTCTTGAGCCGGGCCGCACCGTCACCGTGAACCACGCCGGGCAGATCACCACCCACACCACCCGGGCCGAGCGGCTGGGCGCGTTCCTGCACCGCAGCGGCATCATCCTGGGTCAGGACGAGATGGTGGAGCTGAACACCACCGGCGGCCAGCTGACGCTGCACATCAGCCACACCCTGACGTACCAGCACTACGTGGTGGTGGAGACGGACTATCAGGTCCGCC
>USNH01000128.1 GCA_900556015.1 uncultured Eubacteriales bacterium
GCGATCTGATGGTTCTCCAGGTTCTGCGCGATCTTGTCCACGTTGGCCTCTACCTTATTATATTGGGCCTTCATAGTCTCCAGCTTGTTGCCGGCCTTCTTGAACAGGCCCTTCAGGCCCTTGCGGTCCTCGTCCTCGCCGAAGCCCTTCAGCTCCACCACCAGCTGGCTCAGGTCGTCGCCGATCTGCCCCATGTCCTTGGTGCGGACGTTGTTCAGCGCGTTCTCGGAGAAGGCCGCCACGCTCTTCTGCGCCGCCGCGCCGTATTGCAGCACCTGGTTGGTGTCGCGGATGTCGATCTTGTGGGAGAAGTCCTCCACGGCCTTCTTCTCCTCCTCGGTGAGCAGGTTCTCGTCCATGTTCACCGGCTCGACCTTCTTTTCCTCCTCCTGGGGCACTTCCGGCGCTTCCGGCGTCAGGGTCAGGGTGGGCACTTCCGCCACAGCGGCGGCGGTATCGTCAGGTGTCAGCGTCAGCTCGGGCATCTTGTTGTCAGTCATGGTCATCTATTCCTTTCTTGTAATTCTCTCGTTACAGCTCCAATGTGATGCCGCCCTCGTCGTCCTGGGGCGGTTCGGTCTGCGCCGGGGCGGGCTGCTCCTGGGCAGACTTATGCAGCGCGTCCTCCGTCAGCCCCTCCCGTGCCATCATGTTCTCCAGCACGGTGATGTCGGTGGAAATATCCAGCGCCTGATCGCCGAACAGGCCGTCCAGCTGCTTTTCAAAGGCCAGCACGATCGTGCCCAGCATCCCCTCCACCTTCTCCATCGTGCCGGTGATGTTTTCACCGCTGACGCCCTGACGGCTCAGCTCGTCATAGCTCCGCAGCAGCTTGATGGTGGTGGGCAGGTAGTAGGACATGAACTTGCGTATCTGGGGCAGCTTCTCCGGGTTCTCCTTCACGTAGGCGAAGATGCGCCCACTGACCTCCTCCAGCCGGTCGATCTGGCCGGACACCGTCTCGTCCTGAATGCTGTCGTTCAGGGCGCGCATGGTCTTGATCGCGCCGTTGCCGTCGGCGATCATCTTGTCCAGCTCCAGGTTGCCGGTGGTCTCCGGCTCTTCCGGGATCTCCACCTCCTCCGTCACATCCCGGCAAAACAGCCGCGCAACGATGGCCACCACGGCGCTGGCCGCCGCCGCCAGCAGGAAATGGCCCACCTGATACAGCGGAAACAGCAGCCCGTACAGCAGCCACATCACCGCCGCCGCGTAGATGGGCGCAGCCGATTTGTGGACGATGGTCTTTGTTTTCAATCCTGTCGCCTCCCGTCCGAATTTGTTTGCATCATGATACTGTATTATACTATACACCATCCCCCCGGTCAAGGTGGTTTCATTCGAGGTCACGACATGAAAAAAGACCGCATAGGCGGTCTTTTTCCCCTATTCCGCGCCGGGAATGCCCCGCGTACCGTTGGTGGGATCGACAAACAGCGGCAACTCCGGCGGCGACGCGGTCCACACCGCGAACAGCGCCGCTATGGCGATCTGCACCGCCGCGCCTGCCGCCTGCCACGCCGGGGCGGTCAGCGCGCCCCGCTTCTGCAACGTTCGGCTCACCCAATAGGCCAGCAGTACCGCCGCCTGGAACAACAGCACGTTCACCACATCGATGCTCCGGCCCAGAATGCCGGTGTAGGTGTAGAACACCGCCGGGATCAGCGCCAGTCCCGCCAGCAGCCCGGCGGCCCTCGGCCCGGCGCAGGTCAGCCCGCGCCGGACGATGCACGTGACCGCCGTCCACAGTATCCACGGCACGGCCAGCAGCTTCATGTGCTCCCAGGTGGATTCGTTCACCGCAGAGATATACGCGGCCCAGCCCGCCTGCCCCGTCCAGTCGTAGAGGAAATGCAGCCCGTTGCCCAGCAGCAGCGTGACCAGCATCCCCGCCGTCTCCCACGTGCGCCAATTCTGTTCCCGCTTCATGGTTCGCCCTCCCTTTCATGCTTCGTATCAGTATACGCGCCTTGTCCCGGCTGTATACAAAGCCTCCGCAAAAAAAGCGTAGCCTGACGGGGAAAAGTATGCTATACTGACCCCAACAAAGAAAGGTGTGATGAACCATGACCATCCAAGACCGTATTGCCCTGCTGCGCCGCTGTATGGCCCATCGCGGCCTGACCGCCTGTGTGGTCGTCACCGACGATTTTCACGGCTCGGAGTATGTAGGCGACCATTTCAAAGCCCGGGAGTACCTGTCCGGGTTCACCGGCTCTGCCGGAACGCTGGCCGTCCTGCCGGACCGTGCCGCCCTGTGGACAGACGGGCGCTACTTCCTTCAGGCGGAACGCCAGCTGGAGGGCAGCGGTATCGAGCTGATGCGCGCCGGGCAGCCGGACGTGCCCACCCTGTCCGCTTTTTTGGCACAGCACCTGCCGGAGGGCGGCGTACTGGGCTTTGACGGGCGCACCGTCAGCACCCGGCTGTACCGCACACTGGAGGAGGCCCTGTCGGCCAAGCACATCCGGCTGGACGGCGCGCACGACCTGGCGGAAGAGGTGTGGCCCGACCGGCCCGCCCTGTCCGCCCAGCCCCTGTGGCCGCTGGAGAGCGACGTATCCCGCCGGGAGAAGCTGTCTCTGCTGCGGGAGAAAATGGCGGAGAAAAACGCCGGCCACCTGCTGCTCACCGACCTGACCGACATCGCCTGGACGCTGAACCTGCGGGGCGGCGACGTGGCCTGCACGCCGGTATTTTTGGCGTTCCTGCTGCTGAGCGAGGCGGACGCGGTGCTGTTCGTCCAGCCCCAGGCCGTCTCCCCCGCCATCGCCGATGCGCTGGCCGCTGACGGCGTGACGCTGCGGCCCTACGGGGACATCTACAGCCACCTGTCCGCCCTCCCGGCGGAGGACTGCGTGCTGCTGGACAGCGCCACCGCCAACTCCCAGATCACCCGTGCGCTGGCCCACGCCCGCACCGTGGACGCCCCCTCCCCTGCCGCCGCGCTGAAGGCGGTGAAATCCCCCGGCGAGCAGGACGGCTTCCGCCGCGCCCATCTGCTGGACGGCGTGGCCCTGACCCGTTTCCTGTACCGGCTCAAGACCGCCCCCACGGGGCTGACGGAGGTATCAGCCGCCGCGCTGCTCCATGAGCTGCGTGCGGAGAGCGAGGTGTTTTTGGAGGACAGCTTCGACACCATCGCGGCCTACGGCCCGCACGGCGCGGTGGTACACTACGAGCCCACGGCAGAGACAGACGTGCCGCTGGAGGCCCGCGGCCTGCTGCTGTGCGACAGCGGCGGCCATTACCGGGGCGGCACAACGGACGTGACCCGCACCGTGGCCCTGGGCCCGGTGTCCGATGCGGAGCGGCGGATGTGTACCCTGGTGCTGCAAGGCCACATCCGGCTGGCCATGGCCCGCTTCCCCAAGGGTGTGACCGGCGAAAACCTGGACGTGCTGGCACGGATGCCCCTGTGGCAGCAGGGACTGGACTACAACCACGGCACGGGCCACGGCGTAGGCTGTGTGCTCAGTGTCCACGAGTCGCCTCCCTCCTTCCGCTGGCGCATTGTGGAAAACACGCCCCACCCCGCGCTGGAGACAGGCATGGTCATCTCCGACGAGCCGGGCTATTACGAGGCCGGACAGTACGGCATCCGCCACGAGAGCTTGCTGCTGGTGCAGCCGGACGGCGATGACTTCCTCCGCTTCGAGGTGCTGACCCTCGCCCCCTTCGACCGGGACGCGCTGGATGTCTCCCTGCTGTCCGATGAGGAGCGCCGCTGGCTCAACGACTACCACCGCCGGGTGCGCGAAGCCCTTTCGCCGCATCTGAGCGCGGAGGAGCGCCGCTGGCTCAACGATGTGACCCAGCCGCTGTAAGGTAAAATGTAAAAAAAGAAAACCGCGGCACGCCGCGGTTTTCTTTATACTTCGTTCACACACTTTACTCTCAAAGCGTATATACTATTCCTGCTGACGGGGCGCTTCGGCGGCCAGCACGTTCTCCGTGTCCGCGCCGCACAAACGTATCAGCTTCTCCGCCAGGATCTTGGAGAACCCGGCGATGAGCGCGCTCTCGATGACCAGCAGCTCCACCGCGTTGTCACAGCTCTGCTCCGTGGCGGTGCGGATGCCCTCCGCGCCGGACTGCACCTGCTGGTTGAAAAACAGGCCCACCCGCCGGAACTTCAGGGAGTAATCCTCATACACCGCCCGGACGTTGGCCTCGCTGCTGTCCTGGGGCAGGATCTTCTGCACGTCGCTGATGCTTAAGCTCTGCTTCATGGTCAGGATCATGATCAGATACGCGATGTGGATGCGGTGGTATTTCCGCTTCACCGGCGCGGGCATGATCTTCAGCCGCACATAGTTGTTGATGGTGGAGGAGGTGACAAAGC
>USNH01000129.1 GCA_900556015.1 uncultured Eubacteriales bacterium
GCAAACAAAAAGGAAGCACCCGGAAGGGTGCTTCCTTTTTGCGTTTTTCAGCGTTCCATGGCGGCGTAGTACATCGCGCCGATGGCCTGGCCGAACTGGGCTACGGTGACACCGTGAGCGGACAGGGCGCGCATCAGGGGCGTACAGCTCAGCTCCTCGTCCGCCGCCTCCAGGCGGAGGGAGGGGACGACCTGGCGGCAGCCCTCTTGCAGCAGGCGGAAGCAGGCGGGGTCTTTGACGAAGCGGCCAAAGAGGTAGCGGGTGTCCGTGGCGGGGTGGAGCAGCAGGGCCAGCTCGCGGCTCATCTCGCCCACGCCGCGGCCTACCTGAAGGAACACGCGGCGGGCGGCGGGGTCGCCATCGGCGGCACGGGCCATCAGGTGGGCCAGGCAGTCCTTGCGCTTGTCCGCCGGAACGGTGAGGGCGATGCCCTGCCGCGCCGTGAAGCCGTCCAGCAAGGAGGGGTCGGCCTCGTAGGCCAGCCGGAAGGCGGCGGCCTGCCCCACGTAGCGCCGCGCTCCGGGCAGGCCGGAGTTCTCGTTGCGGGTGCTGCGGAGGTCGTCGGGGGACAGCTCACGCTGAGGGAAGCTGCCCAGGTCCAGCAGGAAGTCGTACAGCTCCACCGGCATTTCGGGGATGCTGCCGTCGCCGTAGAGGTAGCCCATGCCGAAGTCCGTGCCCAGGGCGTGGGCCACCACGCCGCCGGACAGGTCGGGGTCGCCCTGCCAGGCCAGCTCCGCCGCCGCCGTGAAGGCGGCGATGTGGCCATCGTTGGTCATGTGCACCGCCGCGCCGCGGCGGCAGTAGGGGCGCAGCAGGGTGAGAAGGTCGCCCAGCCGGGCGAAGGCGGCTTCGTAGTCCAGGGCGGGGTTTTGGCGCATACCGCGGGTCTTGGGGCTTTCGCCGCCCACGATGCGGTCGCGGATGACCACGTCGGGGAAGCTGACGCCCAGCACGTCCAGCGGCAGGGCGGGGCTGGCGGCCACGGCACGGGCCATAAGATCATCGGGGGCGTTCTTATCCAGCGCACGGCGCAGCTCGGGGGTCAGGCCGGCGGCGCAGCAGGCCATCAGGCGCACCAGCAGCACGATCGGGCCGGTGATGCCCTCCGCTGTGGGGCTGGAGGCCGGGTCCCAGTCGTACTCCTTGACGCAGACCAGCTGGCCGTCCACGGAGACGGCGGCCTTGATGTCCGTGCCGCCGATGTCGATGCCGCAGCAGACACCGCTTTCGCAGCGCTGGGCGGCGCGGCGGAGCTGTTGGGTCAGCGCGCCCTGGGGCGGGACGAAGGGCGGCGCGGGGACGTAGTCCCGCTTGTCCCGCAGGGCGAAGGCGAACGGGCCGCAGCCGAAGGCGCGGCACAGCCGGTCGGCGATGCTGACGACCTTGCCGTACTCCCGGCGGGTAGGCTCGTGTACCTGAAAAACAGTGTCCAGCTTGCCCAGCAGGGCGGCGGTTTCCGTCTCGGTGGGGTCGAAATAAAAGGCCAGCTCCCGCCCGCTGAGGGCGGAGAGGGTGTTCCACACGCAGGCGGTGACGTATTGCAGCACGAACTGGCGCTGGTCGTCGCTTTCCCAGCGGGGCAGCGGCAGCGGGAAGTCGCGCTGTGTGCCGTCGCACAGCGTCAGCTGCATGGTCACGTCTATGGGGTCGGGGAGTTGGGCGCACTGTGCCCGCATATCCGGCAGCCACACCGGCTCGCCGGCACGGGCGCGCTCCAGCCATTGAGAGAGCATAGGGTTTCCTCCTGAAAAGGAAAGCGCCGCCGCGGCGGCGCTTTTCCGTTTTTTGTTACAGCACGTGGACCTCGTCGGGGTCGAAGCGCAGGCGGCACTGCTCGCCCACCTGATAGATGTGCTTGTTCTTGGGGTTGTGCTCCGCCAGCTTTACCAGCGTGTCGCCCACCATGACGTGGTAGTTCTGATAGCTGCCCATGAAGCAGCTGACCACCACCTTGCAGGGCAGGCCGCCCTCGTCCGCCAGGTGGCCGGACTCGGGGCGCAGCACCACGGTGTACTCCTCGCCGTTTTTCAGGTCGTCGCGGCCCGCGATGGGCATTTCCTGACCGGCGATGTTCAGCAGGGCGTGCTGGCCGTTGTGGCCGGTCATCGTGCCCCTGAGGAAGTTGGCCTCGCCGATGAAGTCCGCCACGAACTCGTTGACGGGGTGGTAGTAGATCTCCTGGGGCGAGCCCATCTGCTCCACCACGCCGTTTTTCATGATGATGATGTTGTCGGAGAGGGCCATAGCCTCGGACTGGTCGTGGGTGACGTAGATGGCGGTGATGCCCACCTCCTGCTGGATGCGGCGTATCTCGGTACGCATGGAGACGCGGAGCTTGGCGTCCAGATTGGAGAGGGGCTCGTCGAACAGCAGGACGCTGGGCTCGATGACCAGGGCGCGGGCCAGGGCCACGCGCTGCTGCTGGCCGCCGGAGAGCTGGTTGGTCATGCGGCCCTCCATACCCGTCAGCTCCACCAGATCCAAAATCTTCATGACGCGATCCTTTATCTCGTCCTTGGGGATCTTACGCAGCTTCAGGCCGTAGGCCACGTTGTCGAACACGTTGTAGTGGGGTAGCAGGGCGTAGCTCTGGAACACCATGGCGGTGTCGCGCTTGTTGGGCGTCAGGGCGTTGATGGCCTCGTCGCCCAGGTAGATCTCGCCCTCGTCGGGGCTCTCGAAGCCGGCGATCATGCGGAGGGTGGTGGTCTTGCCGCAGCCGGAGGGGCCCAGCAGCGTGACGAAGCTGCCCGGCTCGATGGTCAGGGAGGTGTCCTTCACGGCGTAGAAGTCCTTGCCGGTCTTGGGGTCTTGATAAATTTTGGAGATGTGCTCCAGGCGGACGCCTTTCTTTACTTTATCCATTTATTTGTCCTCCTTCAGCTTTCTGCTCGTGCCGAAATACTTCATGAACAGGTTCATGAGCAGCACCGCGCCGTAGGTGATGACGATGAGGATGGTGGCGAAGGCGCAGGCCAGGCTGTAAGAGCCCTTTTCGGCGAACTCGTTGATCTGCACGGTGATGAGCAGGAACTGCGGCGTCACCAGCAGGATGATGGCGGAGATGGCGGTGATACTGCGGACGAAGGCGGTGACAAGGCCGCTGAGGAACGAGTCCTTGATGAGGGGCAGCGTGACGGTCATGAACACCTTGAAGCTGTCCGCGCCCATGTCATAGGCCGATTCCTCGATGGACTTGTCGATCTGCCGCAGGGCGGAAATGCCGCTTCGCGTGCCGGTGGGCAGGGAGCGGACCACGAACACGATGATGAGGATCAGACCCGTGCCGTACAGGCCCTGCATGAGGCCGGTGTGGAACAGGCCGCCGGAGAAGCCCCGGATATAGCCCACGCCCAGCACCGTGCCGGGCACGGCCATGGCCAGCATGGACACGGCCTCGATGAAGCCCTTGGATTTAAATTTCCGCTTGACCACCAGGTAGGAGATGATCATGCTCAGAAGCGCCGTGATAGGCGCGGAGATCAGACTGAGCACGAAGGAGTCGCGGAAGGCCTGGAAGCCGTGGTAGCGGGTGAACACCAGCTCGAACCACTTGGTGGTCAGGGGGAAGAACTTGAAGCCCCAGGTGGGGAAGAACGCGCCGATGGGCACGCAGATATACATGAGGATGACGAACCCGGCGGCCAGGGCGCACAGAATGGTCAGCGGCGTTTTCACGCTCTTATCCTCGATGAGCATACGGGCGCGGGATGCCTTGCCGGTGAGGGTGGCCGCCGTTTTGCGCTCAAGGTAGTATTTCTGCACCACGAACATGGCCAGCGTGATGCACAGCAGCACCACGGCCATGGCCGCCGCGCCGGGCTTGTCGTAAGAGCCGGTGATCTGGAGGTAGATGGTGGTGGCCAGCGTGTCGTAAGAGCCGCCGATGATCATGGGGTTGGCAAAGTCGGCGATGGACTCGATGAACGTGACCAGGAAGGCGTTGCCGAGGCCGGGGAGCATCAGGGGCAGCGTGACGCTGGTGAATACCTTCCAGCGGGACGCGCCCATGTCCCGGGCGGCCTCCTCCAGGGAGGGGTCGATGTTCTTCAGCAGGCCCTTGAGCATCATATAGCACACGGGGAAGAACGTCAGGGTCTGGACGATGACGATGCCCCAAAAGCCGTAGACGCTGTTGTCGTAGATACCCAGCAGGAAGCGGGTGATGATGCCCGCCTTGCCGAAGAGCATGATCATGGACAGCGACAGCACGAAGGGGGGCGACACCACCGGCAGCATGGAGACGACCTTGAACAGGCCGCCCACGAGCTTGCCCATGCGGACGTAGACCTCCACATAAGCGAACAGCAGACCGATGAGGGCGGACAGGATGC
>USNH01000130.1 GCA_900556015.1 uncultured Eubacteriales bacterium
CCTTTCAGACTGTCGAAAAAGCCTGCCATTGCGAGCCAGTCCGCAGGCTGGCGTGGGAATCCGCTCCCCATCCCCCTTGCCACCCACCCCGAAATATGCTACAATACTTCGGATAAAACCACCGGGGGAGGGGAGAGACCATGCGCGTTTTGGCCACCGCAGGCTTCTCCTTCGCCGCCGGACTGTTCCTCACCCTCCTGCCCTGGGACGGCTGGCAGCTCTACGCCGCCGGGGCGCTGGCCCTTGCGTCCCTCCTGTGGGCGCTGCTGGGCCGCGGAACGCCCCACCTCCGCCGCGTCCTGCTGGTGCTTCTGCCCCTGATGGTTTCACTCCTGTACTTCAGCGCCTACCGGGCCCTCGTCCGCCAGCCGGTGCAGGCCCTCTGCGGCGGGGAACACGACTTCTCCGCCGCCGTCTGCGATTGGCCGGAGGCCACGGAGCGCGGCGCGAAGGTCACGATCCGCCTCCACGGCCTCCTCGGCGCGAAGGCCGTCTACTACGGCGATGACGACCTGCTGTCCCTCCGCCCCGGCGATACACTCTCCGGCACGGCCTGGTGGAACGATGTGGCCGCCATCGGCGACGGCGACCTGCGGCAGTTCAGCTCCCGCGGTGTCTACGCCCTGCTGTATGACCGCGATACCCTCACGGTGCAGCCCGCCCCGGATATGCCCCTGGGCTATGCGCCGCAATACGCCGCCAAGGCCCTGCGTGACAAGCTGGCCCAGCTGTGGGACGACCCCTCCGTGCTGGGCTTCCTCACCGCCGAGCTCACCGGCGGCAAGTCCCTGCTGCCGGAGTCGGACTACGTGGCCATGCAGGAGACGGGACTGGCCCATATCTTCGCCGTCTCCGGCCTGCACTGCGCCTTCCTCGTCACCCTGCTGTCCCTGCTCATCCCGCCCACCCACCGCCGCACTCTGTGCGCCGTGGCTTCGGCGGTGCTGGTGTTCTATATGCTGCTCACCGGCCTGTCGCCCTCCGTGGCCCGTGCCTGCGTCATGCAGCTCTTTTTGCTGAGCGCGCCTCTGTTCCGCCGGGGCAGCGACCCGCTGACCAGCCTGGCCGCCGCACTGACAGTCATCCTGCTGGTGAACCCCTACGCCGTGGGCAGCGTCAGCTTGCAGCTCAGCTTCGCCGCCACGCTGGGCATGGTGCTGCTGTCCGGGCGGCTCTATAAGAGCTTCACCGGCTGGTATCGCGGCAGAAACCGCGCCGTCAGAACCGCGCTGTCCTTCCTGGCCGCCAACCTGGCCGCCACCCTGGGCGCGCTGGTGTTCACCGCACCGCTGACGGCCTATTACTTCAACATCCTGTCCCTTGTCGCGCCCCTGGCCGGATTGCTGGCCGTGCCCGCCGCGGGCTACGCCTTCATGTCCGCCTTTGTCTCCGCACTTTTGGGCCTTGTGTGGACGCCCCTGGGCCACCTGGCGGGCTATGTGCCCCTGCTGCTGGTCAAATATATCCTGTGGGTGGCCCATCTGCTGCTGGCCGTGCCCTACCACGCGGTGTACTTCACCAACGTGTACCTTCGGGTGTGGCTGCTGTATGTCTACGCCGCCTTTCTCGGCTGCGCCGTCACCCCGGACGGCAAGCGCAAATACGCCCTGGCCTCCGCCCTGACGGTGCTGACCCTTGCCGCCTGTCTGTGGCTCAACAGCCGCTGGCAGCAGTACGGCGCGTTCCGCGCCGCCGTGCTGGACGTGGGGCAGGGGGAGAGCGTGGCACTGTGCTCCGGCAGCGAAGCGGCGCTGGTGGACTGCGGCAGCAGCAACTCTTATGTCGATGCCGGCTCTGTGGCCGCCGATGCGCTGCAAAGTGCCGGTATCCGCCGCCTGTCCTCCATGATCGTCACCCACTACCACGCCGACCACACCAACGGCCTCACGGAGGTCTTGACCCGTCTGCCGGTGGACACACTTTACCTGCCGGACATCGAGGATGAATACGGTGTCCGCGACCGTCTCGTATCCCTGGCGGCGCATCAGGGCGCGGACGTGGTGTTTGTCACCGAACCCACCCGCATCGCCCTGGGAGAGGCTGTCCTCACCGTCTACCCGCCCCTGCTGACCACCGGCGATCTGAATGAGCAGGGGCTCACCGCCCTGGCCACCGCCGGGGACTTCGACCTGCTCATCACCGGCGACATGGCCGGACAGACCGAGCAGCTCCTGGCGCAGACGTACCCGCTGCCCGATGTAGAGGTGCTGGTGGTCAGCCACCACGGCTCACGGTACAGCTCCGATGAGAGCTTCCTCCGGGCCATCACCCCGGACAACGCCGTCATCAGCGTGGGCGATAACCGCTACGGCCACCCGGCGGAGGAGACGCTCCGCCGCCTGCAAGCTGTCGGCGCGACCGTATGGCGTACCGACCAACAGGGAAGTATCCGCATTATCATCGATTGACAAGGGTATGCCCTTGTCGATCGATGATGCCGTCAACGGAGGTTGAACATGGCAAAGAAGAAAGAAGAAACATACCCCGGCTACGAGGAGCTCCGCGCCGCCCTGCAAAGCGGCGGCCCTGCCAACGTCTACATCTTCTTCGGCGAGGAGACGTACCTCATGCAGCAGGCGGTGGAGCAGCTCCGCACCCTCCTTGTCCCCGCCGGGTTCGAGGAGTTCAATTACCACCGCCTCTCCGGCAAGGGCCTCACCGTTCAGGAGCTGACGGAGGCGGTGGAGGCCATGCCCATGATGTCCCAGAGCACCTTCGTCACCGTCACCGACATGGACGTCTTCAAGCTGGACGAGGCCCAGCGCACCGCCCTGGTGTCGCTGCTGGAGGACTTCCCGGAGTATTGCACCCTTGTGTTCCTCTACCGCCAGCTCCCCTATAAAAAGGACGGCAAGCTGAAAAAGCTCACCGCCGCCATCGCCGCCCATACCACGGAGATCGAGTTCGCCCCCCAGGGCCGCCAAAAGCTGCAAAAGTGGGTGCGCCGCCGCTTCGCCGCCTTCGATAAGGAGCTGGACGACAACGCCATCGACCACCTGCTGTTCACCTGCGGCAGTTTGATGGACGGCCTCGTGCCGGAGATCAACAAGATCGCCGCCTACGCCAAGGGCAAGCGCGTCACCGTGGCCGACATTGATGCCGTGGCCGACCCGGTGCTGGATGCCCGTATCTTCGACATGACCAACGCCGTCACCGCCCGCGATTACGACCGTGCCGCCGCCGTGCTGGCGGAGCTGCTCCGTATGCAGACCGAGCCCATCGCCATTCTGGCCGTCCTGGGCCGTGAGCTGCGCCAGCTCTACACCGCCCGCCTGGCGCTGGACGGCAAGAAGGATGCCGTTTGGGTCAAGGAGCTGTGGCGCATGACCTCCGCCTATCCCGCCACAAAGCTGATGGAGGCCGCCCGTTCCGTGTCCCGCCCCTGGTGCCGCGATGCCGTCCGCCGCTGCCAGACGCTGGATCGCCGCATGAAATCCGAGCGCAATCTGGACGCCGAGGGGGCGCTGAAGCTCTTCCTTATGGAATTGGCAGGTGCGCGATGAAGCCCCGCATCCGTGAGGTCATCGTGGTGGAGGGACGCTACGATAAAAACGCCCTCTCCCAGGCGGTGGACGCCGCCATCGTGGAGGTGGGCGGCTTCGCCGTGTTCAACGACCGGGAAAAGACGGCCTACCTCCGCACCCTGGCGGAAAAGCGCGGCCTCATCCTGTTCACCGACCCGGACGGCGCGGGCTTCGTCATCCGCAGCCACCTCAAGTCCGTCCTGCCGCCGGACAGGCTGAAGCAGGCCTATATCCCCGACATCCCCGGTAAGGAGCGCCGCAAAAAGCGCCCCGGCAAGGAGGGCAAGCTGGGCGTGGAGGGAATGCCCCCCGACGTGCTGCTCGCCGCCCTCCGCCGCGCCGGCGCGACGTTTGAGGGGGAGGAAGCCCCCGCTCCCGCGCCCATCACCAAATCCGACCTGCTGGACAAGCACCTCATCGGCCCGGACTCCGCCGCCCGCCGCGCAGACCTACAGCGCCGCTTGGGCCTGCCCGCCCGCCTGACCGCCAACGGCCTTTTGGAGGCCCTGACCCTGCTTCTGACACGGGAAGAATTTGACGCGCTCTAAAATGCACCCAGCTATTGCAATCCCGTCCAAAATCGCGTATAATCAAAAATTGCTTTTACTAAAACAATAAGGAGTGTGAGACAATGACCGAGGACATCAAGACCACCGCCCCGGAGGAAGCCGGCAAAAACTTTATCTTGA
Source organism: uncultured Eubacteriales bacterium (assembly GCA_900556015.1). The sequence goes on from USNH01000130.1 coordinate 4,214, forward strand.
ATTTCATCGACGAGGACATCGCAGAGGGTGGTCAGTTCCAGGGAATGACCGTCCACACCCGTTTCCCGCCGGAGCCGAACGGCTATCTGCACATCGGCCACTGCAAGGCCCTG
>USNH01000131.1 GCA_900556015.1 uncultured Eubacteriales bacterium
CTCTCCCAGGGGGAGAGCCAAGCTGCAGCCCCGTCCTCTTTTCCTCGAAAAACCCCCGGTTTGTTCACAAAATCCTGTTGATTTTCGCGGGAAGGCGTGGTATCATATCCCAAAATTCCGGGGATTCGGACCCGGCTGACGCAGGAGGACGACATATGAAAGAAGTTAAGCCCCCGAAAAAACCGTTGATCTATTATTACGGCGTCGCCCTGGTGGTGCTGCTGCTGATCAACTTTCTGTTGGTGCCCCTGGTGGCCCGCCACGCGGTGCAGGAGGTGGACTACGGTACCTTCATGACCATGACCGAAAACAAGGAGATCGGCCAGGTGGAGGTGGAGGACAACCAGATCATCTTCACCAACAAGGACGGCAGCAAGATCTATAAGACCGGCCCCATGAACGACCCGGACCTGACCCAGCGGCTGTACGACGCCGGGGCGGAGTTTACCCGGGACATTGTGGAGCAGACCTCGCCCCTGCTGAGCGTCGTGCTGACGTGGGTGCTGCCCATCGTCCTGTTCATCGCCGTCGGCCAGCTGATGGCCAAGAAGCTGACGGACCGGGCCGGAGGCCCCGGGTCCATGATGTTCGGCGCGGGGAAGTCCAATGCCAAGATCTATGTCCAGTCCTCCCAGGGCATCCGCTTTGCCGACGTGGCCGGTGAGGACGAGGCCAAGGAGAACCTGGCGGAGATCGTCAATTACCTACACGATCCCACCAAGTATCAGGAGATCGGCGCGTCCATGCCCAAGGGCGTGCTGCTGGTCGGCCCTCCGGGCACGGGCAAGACCATGCTGGCCAAGGCTGTGGCCGGCGAGGCCAACGTGCCGTTCTTCTCCATGTCCGGCTCGGAGTTCGTGGAGATGTTCGTGGGCATGGGCGCGTCCAAGGTGCGCGACCTGTTCAAGCAGGCCAAGGAGAAAGCCCCCTGCATCGTGTTCATCGACGAGATCGACGCCATCGGCCAAAAGCGCAGCGGCGGCCAGTACGGCGGCAACGATGAGCGGGAGCAGACGCTGAACCAGCTGCTCACCGAGATGGACGGCTTCGAGGGCAACACCGGCGTTATCATCCTGGCGGCCACCAACCGCCCGGAGTCCCTCGACCCGGCGCTGACCCGTCCGGGACGGTTCGACCGCCGCGTGCCGGTGGAGCTGCCCGACCTGCTGGGGCGCGAGGCCATTTTGAAGGTACACGCCAAGAAGATCAAGATCGCCGAGGACGTGGACTTCAACAAGGTCGCCCGCATGGCCTCCGGCGCGTCCGGCGCAGAGCTGGCCAACATCGTCAACGAGGCCGCCCTCCGTGCCGTCCGCGATGGGCGGCGGTTCGCCACCCAGGCTGACCTGGAGGAGAGCATCGAGGTGGTCATCGCCGGGTATCAGAAGAAGAACGCCATCATGACCGACCACGAGAAGAAGATCGTGGCCTATCACGAGATCGGCCACGCGCTGGTGGCAGCCCGGCAGACCCAGTCCGCCCCGGTGCAGAAGATCACCATCGTTCCCCGTACCTCCGGCGCGCTGGGCTATACCATGCAGGTGGAGGAGGGCAATCACTACCTGATGACCCAGGAGGAGCTGGAGAACAAGATCGCCACCCTCACCGGCGGGAGGGCCGCCGAGGAGACGGTGTTCGGCTCTGTCACCACCGGCGCGTCCAACGACATCGAGCAGGCCACCAAGCTGGCCCGGGCCATGATCACCCGCTACGGCATGAGCAAGGACTTCGACATGGTGGCCATGGAGACGGTGCAGAACCAGTACCTGGGCGGCGACACGTCCCTGGCCTGCTCCGCCGAGACCCAGACGGACATCGACCGGCAGGTGGTGGCGCTGGTGAAGCGCCAGCACGAGAAGGCGCTGAAGATCCTCGCCGACGACCGGGCCAAGCTGGATGAGCTGGCGGCCTTCCTGTACGAGAAGGAGACCATCACCGGCGAGGAGTTCATGAACATCCTCAACAAGTGAACGAGTAAAAAAATCGCTCCCCGCCGGGGAGCGATTTTTTTACTTGTTCTGCTCGTACAGCACCGCAAGACCCCGGAGAATGAGGTCGTCGGCGTGGGCCATGGGGTGCTTGCAGGCCGGGGTGATGAACGGGGCGATGCCGCCGGTGGCCACCACCGTGGCCTTTTGCCCCAGCTCCTCCTCCATGCGGCCGATCATGCCGTCCAGCAGCAGCGCCGCGCCCAGGATGCAGCCGCTTTGCATACAGGCCACGGTGTTCGTGCCGATGGCCTTGTCCGGGACGGACAGGGGAATGTCGGGCAGCAGGGCCGTGTTGCCGTACAGGGCGGCCAGGGACAGGTTCGCGCCGGGCAGGATCGCGCCGCCGCGGAACGCGCCGTTTTCATCCACCACTGTCACGGTGGTGGCCGTGCCCATGTCGATGAGCAGCAGCGGCGGGCGGAACTGATCCAGCGCGCCTACGGCGGCGGCCAGCAGGTCTGCGCCCAGCGTCTCCGGCTGGTCGATGAGGATGGGCAGGTCACAGCGGACGTTCTGCCCCAGCACCAGCGGCTCTTTGCCGGTGAGGAGCAGGGCCGTGCCCTGAAGGGCACGAGTCACCTGTGGGACGACGGAGGAGATGATGATCTGCTCGATGTCCCGGCGGGGGATGTCCGCCAGCTCCAGCAGCTGGGAGATGGCGGCGGCGTAGTCGCCGCCGGTGCTGTCACGCCGGGTGGCGAGACGGTAGGCCCGGAGCAGCGTTTTGCCCTCCATGCAGCCTACGACGATATTGGTGTTGCCTACGTCCAGTGCCAGCAGCATCGCGTTGTCCCCCTTTCGTATCAGGCGTTGGTCTTGCGGGCGGCCAGCTTGCCCCGGCTGAACAGCACCGCCTTGGCGATGGCCGCGCCGGTGATCAGGCACACCACCGCCTCCACGAGGCCGTTGATGCCCACGAAAGCCACCACGAACAGGAAGGGGTTCGCGCTGCCCATCTGCTGCACGAAGCCCTGAATGAACTCCGTGTTGTAGAAGCACAGGCACAGCGTGGTCATGAACAGTGCCGTGTTGCACAGCGCGCCGATGAGACCCGCCGCGCCGAAGGACCACAGGTTGCTCTTGTCCAGCTTGTGCAGGGCCCTGAACGCAAGGCCGCAGAGCCAGCCGGCCAGAATGCGGGTGGGGACGCAGACCAGGAACGTGAGCACGGGGCTGATGCCCAGCAGCATCGTGCCGAACCAGCTCTTGCCGAAGCACTCCCAAAAGCTGATGCAGCCGAATACGCCGCCCAGGAATGCGCCTGCGCCGGGGCCCATGACAATAGCGCCCACGATGACAGGGACAAGGAAAATGGTGATCTCCAGACCGGCGGTCTTGATCATGCCAAGGCCCGTCAGCTCCAGCAGCAGCATAATGGCCACCAGCACGGAGAGACGCACCATGTCCTGCACCGTAAGGCGCGTGCGTTTCGTTTCGTTATTCATATTGTACCTCCTGCTGCCGCCTCCGTCTGGCAGAGTGCGGCGCTCGCAGGTATGATACCATATTTCAGATTTTTTGCAAGGGTATTTGTGAGATATTTCACGCATTTTTTTGCGCGATGCCGAATCGGGTGTGGCGAAACGGGAAAAACCGTGGTATACTACCTGCGTAGATAAAAAGCGACAGGGAGGTCATCCGTATGAAAAAGATCGCGGTCATCACCGGCGCGTCCAGCGGCATGGGCAAGCGCTTTGCCCAGCGCGTGAACGAGTTCGGCACGTTTGACGAGGTGTGGGTCATCGCACGGCATAAGGAGCAGCTGGAGGCCCTGCGGGAGACCGTGCCCTTCCCGGTGCGGGTGCTGGCGCTGGATCTGACGGATCGGGCCAGCTTCGACGCTTATGCTGCCGCTTTGGCAGAAGAGCCGGTGGAGATCGGGCTGCTGCTGAACGCCAGCGGGTTCGGCAAATTCGCCGCCGTGGCGGACACGCCCTTGCAGGTGGATCTGAACATGACCGACCTGAACTGCCAGGCGGTGGTGGCCATGTGCCAGCTGAGTATCCCCTATATGGCCAAGGGCGGGCAGATCATCAACATCGCGTCGGTGGCGGCGTTCCAGCCCATCCCGTACATCAACGTGTACGGCGCGACGAAGGCGTTCGTCCTCAGCTTCAGCCGTGCGCTGAACCGTGAGCTGCGGCCTCGCGGCGTGGCGGTGATGGCGGTGTGCCCATTCTGGACGAAGACAGCGTTTTTCGACCGGGCCGTGGTGTCGGAGGAGAAGCCGGTGGTGAAGAAGTATGTGGCCATGTACGACCCGGAGGACATCGTCACCCGTGCCTGGCGGGACGCCAAGAGGGGAAAGG
>USNH01000132.1 GCA_900556015.1 uncultured Eubacteriales bacterium
GGATCGGTCCGAAGGTCAAAGCGGTCGCTGTTGGACATGACTACCCGATAGATCTCCCGGTTGTCGCACAGCAGGTTCAGGTTTCGATAGACGGTCCCGCGGCTGACATGGGCATCCTGCTCCCGGACGCTCTGGTAGATCTGCTCCGCAGTGGGATGGTCCCGGCGGCCCCGGACCACGTCCAAAACCAGCTGCCGCTGACGGGTGTTGCGCTGCTGCTTCATGCTCACGCACCTTTCTTTGTAGTAATGATTCCTAATTATAGCAAAGGAATGGAGATCATGCAAGAGAAAGGAGATGGAGCAGCGCAAAAAACCGGGGCCGCTTTGCGCGGCCCCGGTTGGGGATACAGAATGTAGCTTAGACCTTCTCCACCACGACAGCGGTACCCATGCCGCCGCCGATGCAGAGGGTGGCCAGACCCTTCTTGGCGTCCTCGCGCTTCATCATCTCGTGGATCAGGGTGACGATGATACGGGCGCCGGAAGCACCAACGGGATGGCCCAGAGCGATGGCGCCGCCGTTGACGTTGACCTTGCTCATGTCAAAGTGCAGCTCGCGGGCCACGGCGATGGACTGCGCGGCAAACGCCTCGTTGGCCTCGATCAGATCGATGTCGTCAATGGTCACGCCGGCCTTCTTCATAGCGTTGCGAACGGCCACCACAGGACCAACGCCCATGATCTTGGGATCGACGCCGCCCTGACCCCAGCCGATCAGCTTGGCCATGGGCTTCAGACCGTACTTCTCCACAGCCTCGCCGGAGGCCAGCACCATGGCGGCAGCGCCGTCGTTGATGCCGGAGGCGTTGGCGGCGGTGACGCGCTGCGTGCCCTTGTCAGCGGCATCCTGATAGCCGGTGGGCTCAAAGGTGTTCACCACAACGGGGTTGGGGGACTCGGCGCTCAGGGGGAACGCGCCCTTCAGCTTGGCGATGCTCTCCGCGGTCACGCCGGCCTTGGGATACTCGTCCTTGGCGAAGGGGACCATGTCCTTCTTCACCTTGACCATCACGGGGACGATCTCGTCGTCAAAACGACCGGCAGCCTGGGCGGCCTCGGCCTTCTGCTGGGAAGCGGCGGCAAAGGCGTCCTGCTCGGCGCGGGTGATGCCCCACAGGTCGTTGATATTCTCGGCGGTAGTGCCCATGTGGTAGTTGTTGTACGCATCCCACAGGCCATCCTTGATCATGGTGTCCACCAGCTTCTTGTCGCCCATACGAGCGCCCCAACGGGCGTCCATGGAGGCGAAGGGAGCGGCGCTCATGTTCTCCGTGCCGCCGCAGACAACGATGTCGCTGTCGCCGGCCAGGATGGAGCGGGCGGCCTCGATGAGGGACTTCATGCCGGAGCCGCAGACCATGCCCACGGTGTAAGCGGGGGTGGAATAGGGAATACCGGCCTTCACGGAGACCTGGCGGGCCACGTTCTGGCCCTGGGCCGCGGTCAGGATGCAGCCGAACATCAGCTCGTCCACGTTCTCGGGGGCTACGTTAGCGCGCTTCAGCGCCTCCTTGACCACCACAGCGCCCATGTCGGCGGCAGAAGTGTTCTTCAGAGAGCCGCCAAAAGAGCCGATGGCGGTACGGCAGCAGTTGACAAGATACAGGTCCTTCATGAAAGTTACCTCCTATAAAATGTTGAAATGATTATACACCATGCGGGGCAATCTGTCTATCACCATGATAGTCAATTTTTTAACAATAGTCAACGGTGATTTTCGTCATCATGTAAAAATCGTGAAAAATGTCAGACAGCTCCGCCGCTTTTCGTTTATTTTGACGAACCTTACGCAGCCGCGTCGCCGTTCTCCGCCGCCATATCCGCCCGCAGCTGGGCCAGCGCCTGGTAGAATGTCCCCGCGTCGATGGCGTCGTACAGCTTGCTGTTTGTGACCACCACGGCGCTTTCCAGCCGCTGCTCCCACAGCACGTCGAAATATGTCTGCGCCACGGCGCTCATGTCCGTCTCCGTCCGCATCACCACGTAGCACGTCCCGTCCTCATAGGGGTCGATGACGGCGTCCATGCCGCCCACCTCCAGCGCCTCGATGGCGCTGCTGAGAGGATCGCCCTCCACGGCGGCCAGCGTCACGGCAGAGCCGATCTCCTGGCCCAGCTCCTCACAGATGGCCGCGTACTCACTCTCCTTGTCCTCCGCCGCCTGCCAGCGCGCCAGCAGGTCGCGGGCCACGCCCTCGGCGTCCTTGTCGTCGTCCACCGTCACCACGTACACGCCCATGTACTTCTGCGCCGCCGCGTAGTCCGCCAGCGTCGCCTCATCGGGATACAGCCCGCTGCCCGGCGTGGAGAACGCTTCATACAGGTCGCGGTACAGATACTGCCCCGCCTGGGTCAGCTCCAGCGTCTCCTCGCTGATGCCCACCAGCTCCAGCTGTCGGAGGTACGCCTCCTCGCTGCCGTAGTACGTCACATACTGCTTCCTCTGGGCCGCCATCTCCGCCTTGTCCTCGTCCGTCAGCGTGATGCCGGCCTCCTGGGCCCAGGCCCGCACCACGGCGTGCTGCTTCACCGCCTCCGCCGCGTCGGCCTTGGCGTACTCCGCGAAGGTCATGCCCTCCGTCACGGCGGCGTTCCAGTCCAGACCCTCCACCTGGCTTGCCAGATACTCGCAGTCCTGTGCCAGCCAGTACAGATACTCCTCGCAGCTCACCACCTGACCGTTGATGCTCATCAGCTCCCCGTCCGGGTGCAGGCCGCTGGCCTGATACATCAGCCCGTCGGTGCGCTTGCCGCTTTTCATGCCGCCGGTGAGGGCCAGCGCGCCCACCAGCACCGCGGACGCGATCACGCCCGCCAAAAATCTGATCCAGTTATTCTTCATGCTTCGTCTCCTCCGTATGGGCCTCAGCCCCGTTTTCCCGCTGCCGCAAGCGCAGCGTCTCCACCAGCCCGAAGGCCGCGTCCAGCGCCTCTTCCTTGGGCTGCATATACAGTGTCAGCTTCGGCGCAGCTCCGGCGGACAGCTGTGCCCGGCTTCGGTAGCACGCCATGGTACACACCGCCAGCAGCGCTGCCGCGTCCAGATGCGGGTCGAAGCTGAACACCAGCTGCCGCCCCTTCTGTGTAATATCGGTGACGCCCGCTGCCATGGCCGCCGCCCGCAGCAGCGCCACCTGCAGAAGCGCCGTCACCGGCCCGGGCACGTCGCCGTACCGGTCCAGCAGCTCGTCGGAATAATTGTCGATCAGGCTCTTGAGGTTTTCCGCCTTTCGGTCCCCCGAAGAGGCAAGCTGGCGGCTGAGGTGGTAATAGAGCTCGCTGTAGCCGTCAAAGCCCAACCGCTTGCACATTTTGACGATGCTGGTCGTGGACAGGAAGTTTTCATTTGCGATCTGCTGGATGCCCACGCGCTTCTCGCCCCGTTCGATGTGCGCGGCAATACCGGTGATCACCTTGCGCTCATCCTCCGAGAGCAGATTCGTCAGCAAAAAATAATTGTCTCCCATGACGGGTCCCCCTCTCCTGTGATCTCAGCCGTGCCGCCCCGGCCGTCCGTAGCACAGCCGCCATCCGAGCGCGCACACCGGAAGCGCGCACAGCACATCGAGGATCGAGTGCTGCTTCATGAAAACCGTGGAAAGGCTGATGCACAGCGCCAGAAGCACGGACGCCGCCTGCCACCACGCCCGTTTCCGGAGCCGCGGGCCGTCCCGCAGCGCGAACAGCGCCGCGGCGGAGCCAATGACGTGGAGCGACGGGCAGACGTTCGTGTTTGTGTCAAAGGTATAAAACCACGCGACCGCCCGCGTGAGCGCATTGTCATGTGCAAACGCCTCGGGCCGCAGCAGCTGCTGCGTCGGGTAGATGAAATAAACGACGGTCGCGGCCGTATAGGTGACGATGACGAACCGCATCATCCGCCGGAAGGCGGGCACATCCTGAAAAAAGGTATACGCCAGCGCGCCGATCAGATAGACGAACCAGAGAAGATACGGGATCAGCGCCCATTCGCTGAACGGGATCGCATCGTCCAGAGCGCAGTGCATCACATGATAGGCCGCATGGGGGCGGAAGCGCTCCAGCGCCAGAAACGCCAGCCCGAAAACCGGCCAAAAGAGCAGCAGCTTGATGTGCGAAAATTCCGGCGTGTTGAGCTTATGCAGGCGAAACTGCCGGTAGTTCGGCTTTATGACCGTCTGTGGGGATCGCGCTTTCATTTTTTCTCCTCGCGGGCCATGGCTGCGATGTCGCCCACGCCGTCGAGCACGATGCTCGGGCGGTAAGCGTAGGTGCGGAGCGACTCGCGCGTCGAGACGCCGGAGAGCAC
>USNH01000133.1 GCA_900556015.1 uncultured Eubacteriales bacterium
GGCCACCTCGAACGCGCCGTGGGCCATGATATAGTGTTCCACCATGTCCTGGATCTCCTCCACGGTGGGTGCGCGGTTCATTTTCTGGCATTGAAGCTCCACGGACTCGGCGATGCGCTGGATCTGCATCGGGGTCATGCGATCCGCCTCCTCCACGGACTCGTTGGCCTTGGTGATGGCGATGATGATCTTGGTGATGTCGAAACCGACCTCCGCGCCGTTTCTCTTGATGATCTTCATAGGGGCGACCTCCTTGCGTTCTCTATCTCTCCCAGCCCGCAGGGGGCTGATACAGTGCGTGTGGCTATAATAATACACTATATCTTGTGCTGTTGCAAGAGGCAAAACCAAAATATAGGGGATAGAAGGTCACAAAAAGTAAAGGCGTTTTTTGTGCAAAACAGCAAAATCACACAATATATGGGGTGTAGGACGCCTCGCTCAGCCACTATATATAGTTGTGCCGCTGCGGCGCGAATGCTTCGGGCGGCGGAAAGCGGCCAAAAAGGACACAAAGAGGCGCAAAATACAAATTTACCGTTGCGTATGCACTGTATTTATGATAGAATTTATAGGATTTGAAGAAAACGCCGCAGGCGGAAGGGAGGATGGCTCATGCGGGGCGACACGCGATCGCTGCTTCACGGTATCATCAATCTGCTGATGCCGCTGTTCATCTACGACCTGGCCAGTCTGCTGGTGGCTGCCATTTCGGCGGCGCGGTATGAGCCGTGGATGGCCTTTTGGCCCATGACCGTCCTGCTGTGGCTGCCCTTCGTGTCTGACGCGGTGTGCGTCATCGTGGCGGCGGTGCGGTTCAGGCGGCGGGGGAGAACGCGGGCGCTGCTGGGGCTGATCTTCTCCCTCGGCGCGGCGGCGCTGTACTATATGCTGCGCTTCCGAATGTCGTTTTCGCTGGCGGAGTTTCTCCGCGGACTATAAGAATAAGGAGGGCGCGGTATGCGGCCTGAGTATATTACGGTAGGAACGGCGGTCAACGCCCACGGTATCCGCGGCGAGGTAAAGGTGAACCCCGTGGGCTTCGACCCGGAGTTCATCGCCGCGTTCAAAACGCTGTATATCGGCGGTAAGCCCATGGCGGTCAAGGCCGCCCGCGTTCACAAGTCCACCGTGCTGCTGACGCTGCCCGGCGTGGACACCATGGATGACGCGCTGGCGCTGAAGGGGAAGGAGATAGCCATCCGCCGCGCCGATGCCAAGCTGCCGGAGGGCGAGTATTTCGACGAGGAGCTGGTGGGCTGCACCGTGGTGGACGATGATACCGGCGAGACGGTGGGGAAGGTGAGCCGCGTGCTGCACTACCCGGCCCACAAGGTCTACGAGGTGCGGGGCGGTGGCCGCGAGTACCTGATCCCCGCCGTCCGAAACGTGTTTATCGCCGCTGTGAACGCTGACGACGAGATTATCCGCGTCCACATGATGAAAGGACTGGCCACCGATGAGGATTGACATTATGACCCTGTTCCCCGACGCGGTGGATGCCATGATGAAGGCGTCCGTCATCGGCAGGGCACAGGAGCGTGGCTTCGTCACCATCCGCACCCACCAGATACGGGAATACACCACCAACAAGCAGATGCAGGTGGACGACTATCCCTACGGCGGCGGGCGGGGCGCGGTGATGCAGGCCGACCCGCTGTACCGCTGCTGGCAGCATATCTGCGATGAGGCCGGACAGCGGGTGCATACCATTTATATGTCCCCCTGCGGCAGAACGCTGACCCAGCAGGTGGCCCGGGAGCTGAAGGCGCAGTACGACCACCTTATCCTGGTCTGCGGCCACTACGAGGGCGTGGATCAGCGGTTTTTGGACGAATGTGTGGACGAGGAGATCTCCATGGGCGATTTCGTCGTCACCGGCGGCGAGATACCGGCCATGGCCCTGGCGGACTGCCTGTGCCGCATGGTGGACGGCGTGCTGCCGGAGGAGAGCTGCTATACCGACGAGAGCCACTGGAACGGCCTGTTGGAGTACCCCCAGTACTCCCGCCCGGAGGAGTGGCATGGCCGCAAAGTGCCGGAGGTGCTCCTCAGCGGCCATCACGGCAACGTGGCGGACTGGCGCACCAAGGAGAGCTACAAACGCACCATGGCTCGGCGGCCCGACCTGTGGGAGAAGTTTGATCTGACCCAGGTACACAGCCGCCACGACAAAAAGGTGCTGGCCCAGGCGCTGGCGGAGTATGAGGCGGCGCAGCAGCCTGCCGCCGAGACGGATACGGTTACAGAAGCAGAATAAGCGGGAGACGGCGAAGGCCGTCTCCCTTTTTGGTTACATCCGCAATTTTGTCAGAAAACCGACAGTTTTTTCGATTTGGTTGTTGTAGTTCAGCCAAAAATACAGTATAATAACAAGGTAAAATCCGGCAGTATGCTGAAAATATGAGGAGGAACACCGAATGAACGAGAAATATAGCGCTCTGTTTACCCCCTGGAAGATCGGCAACGTGGAGATCAAGAACCGCATCGTGCAGCCCTCCATGGGCGGTACGTCCCTGTTCGGCTGGCTTGAGCCCTGTCACTTCGACAAGGAAGCCGCCTACCACATCCTGAACCGCGCTCAGAACAACGTGGGCCTGGTGCTGCCCGGTATGCAGTGCGTCCGCGACACCATGGGTGGCCGCTGGCTGTACCAGAACAAGAAGATGTTCAAGGACCTGGCCGAGTGGCTGCCTGAGTTCCACAAGACCGGCTCCAAGCTGTTCGTCCAGCTCTCCGCCGGCATGGGCCGCTCCATGGCCATCAACGAGATCATGGTGAAGATGCTGCAAAACAAGGCCTTCGGCGCGGTGGGCAAGCCCTTCCTGAACGTGGACTACATCACCGCCTCCGCCTCCGCCACCCCCAACCGCTGGTATCCCGAATGCAAGTCCCGTCCCCTGACCGTGGAGGAGATCCACGAGATGGTGGAAGCCTTCGCCAAGACCGCCAAGCTGCTCCAGGATGCCGGCGTGGACGGCGTGGAGATCCACGCGGTGCACGAGGGCTACCTGCTGGATCAGTTCACCCTGGCCAACATGAACTACCGTACCGACCAGTACGGCGGCTCTTTCGAAAACCGTTACCGCTTCGCCGTGGAGATCGTCCAGGCCATTAAGTCCGTCTGCGGCAAAGATTTCCCCGTGGCGCTGCGCTACTCCGTGGTGTCCAAGACCAAGGGCTTCGGCCAGGGCGCTGTCCCTGGCGAGGAGTTCATCGAGTTTGGCCGCGATATGGCCGAGTCCGAGAAGGCCATCAAGTACCTGGAAGAGGCCGGGTACGATATGTTCGACTGCGACAACGGCACGTATGACGCCTGGTACTGGGCGCATCCCCCGGTCTATATGCCGGAGAACTGCAACCTGGCCGAGGTGGAGCACATCAAGAACTTCACCACCAAGCCCGTGGTCTGCGCCGGTAAGATGGACCCCGCCAAGGCCGCCGAGGAGATCGCCGCGGGCCGTCTGGACGCGGTGGGTATCGCCCGTCAGAACCTGGTCGATCCCGAGTGGGTCAACAAGATCCTGGAGGATCGGGTGGAGGACATCAAGCCCTGCATCAACTGTCATAACGCCTGCTTCAGCTTCAACCGCTCCAACGGCACGCCCAATATGCAGCCTATGGACGACTCCCTGCACCTGGCCCGCTGCGCCCTGACCCCCAGCACCATGCAGCACAACAAGTACAAGATCGTCCCCACCAAGAAGCCCAAGAAGGTGGCCATCATCGGCGGCGGCATCGGCGGCATGGAGTGCGCCCTGGTGCTGAAGCAGCGCGGCCACACCCCGGTCATTTTCGAGAAGTCCGGCGAGCTGGGCGGCCTGTATATCACCGCCTCCGCCATGAGCTTCAAGGAGGCCGACAAGGCCCTGCTGCGCTGGTATGAGCGTGAGCTGAAGAAGAACGACATCGAGGTTCGCTTCCACATGGAGATCAACGCCCCCGCCACGCTGCGCCGCGAGTTTGACGAGATCATCGTCTGCACCGGCTCTGCTCCCAAGACGCTGCCGGTGAAGGGCTTCAACAAGACCATCAACTTCACCCAGCTGCTGCTGAACCAGGTGGACGCCGGCGACCGCATCGTGTTCTTCGGCGGCGGCCAGTCCTCCTGCGAGGCTGCCTACGAGATGGTCCTCCAGGGCAAGCATCCCATCATCGTGGAGTACGCCAACGACCTGATCGCCACCCCCGGCACGTGTTTGGCCAACGCCTCCTTCCTCCG
>USNH01000134.1 GCA_900556015.1 uncultured Eubacteriales bacterium
TACGGCGTGGTGGACGGCCTGTTCGTCTCCAACTTCGCCGGTAAGACCCCCTTCGCCGCCATCAATTTGGTCATGCCCTTCATCATGATCCTGGGCGGCATGGGCTTTATGATCGGCACAGGCGGCACGGCCCTTGTGTCCAAGCTGCTGGGCGAGGGCAAGAAGGACGAGGCCCACAGCACCTTCTCCATGATGGTGCTGTTCACCCTGCTGCTGGGCCTTGTTCTGTCCGCCGTGGGCTTCCTCACCATGCGCCCCGTGTCCTATTTCCTGGGCGCGACAGACGCCATGATCGACGACTGCGTGCTCTATGGCCGCATCGTCACCGGCTTCACGTTTGCCTTCATGCTGCAAAACGTGTTCCAGAGCTTCTTCATCGCCGCCGAGAAGCCTCGCCTGGGCCTTATCGTCACCGTGGCCGCCGGTGTCACCAACATGGCGCTGGACGCGCTGTTCATCGCCGTGTTCGACTGGGGCGTGGCCGGCGCGGCCATCGCCACCGGCCTGAGCCAATGTGTAGGCGGCGTACTGCCCCTGATCTACTTCCTCCGCCCCAACGACAGCATTCTCCGTATGCGCCCCACCGCCCTGCGTCTGCGCCCCATCCTTCAGGCCTGCGGCAACGGCTCTTCCGAGCTGATGAGCAACATCTCCTCCTCCCTGGTGGGTATGCTGTATAACTTCCAGCTCATGCGCCTCATTGGCGAGGACGGCGTCTCCGCCTACGGCGTGCTGATGTACGTCCAGTTCATCTTTGTGGCCATCTTTATCGGCTACTCCATCGGCAGCGCCCCGGTAGTCAGCTTCCACTTCGGCGCGCAGAACCACGGTGAGCTGAAAAGCCTCCTCCGCAAGAGCGTCCTGCTCATGTCCTCCGGCGGTGTCCTGCTCACCGTCGCCGCCCGGCTGCTGGCCGCGCTGCTGGCCCACCTTTTCGTGGGCTACGATGCCGTACTCTTTGACCTGACCACCCATGCCTTCCGCCTGTTTTCCTGGTCGTTCCTGCTGGCCGGCTTCAACATCTTCACCTCCGGCTTCTTCACCGCGCTGAACAACGGCGCTATCTCCGCCGCCATCTCCTTCCTGCGAACGCTGGTATTCCAGACCGCCTCCGTCCTCATCCTCCCCCTGCTGCTGGGCGTGGACGGCATCTGGTGGGCCATCACCGTGGCGGAGATATTCGCCTTCCTCATCTCCCTCCTGTTCCTCTTTCTCAAGCGGAACAAGTACCACTACCTGTAAGCGCAAAAAAAGAACGCCCGCGGGCGTTCTTTTTTGCGTTTTCGTTATCCGGCGGCCTGCTCTACCTTGAAGGCGTAGGTCTTGCCAGCCTCCGGGGCGGTGTAGTCCACGCCCGCCATGGCGTACTCGCCGTCGATGTAGAACGCCCAGTACGAGCCGTCGGTGTCATAGTCCGCCGTCTCGCCGTTCACCGTCTTGACGTACAGTCCGTACTCCGAGTCGTCGCCCGCCACAACGCCCAGCTTCAGCAGCGCCGCGCCCAGCGTCTCCTCGTCGGTGTTCACGGTGAATGTCACCGTCTTGCCGTCCGCGCCCGTCACCTCTACCGTGACCGCCGTTGCGCCCTGGCCGATGACCGCGCCATCCGCCACCGGCAGCTCTACCTTGTCCGCCGCGCCGCTGTCCTTCGCGCCGCAGGCCGCCAGCGACAGCGCCATCAGCACCGCCAGCGCCAGTGCCAGCAGCTTCGTGATCGTTTTCCTCATTTCATTCACTCCTTATCGTGTATTCCTATCAGCAAACAGCCGCTGTCCACCGACACGCGGACTGCCTTGCCCACAAAATGATTGCTGACGCCCAGCGGGAAAAACGCCGTCAGCGCCGCGTTCTCCAGCTCGTACTGCGCGCCCCGGATGGTCACGCCCGCCGCGTCCGCTCCCAGGCAGAACACCGACAGGATGCCGCTATCCCGTGAGGCCAGCGTCAGCGTGTCCGGCCCGCAGATGGCCGTGTAGCGCTCACCGTCACCGTAGAGCCACCCTTTTGCGCCATGGGCGGTCAAATAGGCCAGCGTCTGCATATTAGCCACGGTGTGGTCACTGCGCTGTCCGCCCATGCCGCCCAGCAGGTGAAACTCCTTTTCACCCTTGGCCAGGCCTTCCTTCACGGCCCGCACCATGTCCGTGTCGTCCTTCTCCACCGGCAGCCGGAGAATGTGTCCGAAATCCGGCACCTCGCCTAGGGAGTCAAAATCCCCCAGCAGCAGATCGGGGGTGATGTCCAGCTCCCGGCAGACCCGCCACCCGCCATCCGCGGCGATGACGAAGTCCCCCGGCTGTATGGCCTCCGGCAGCCCGTGAAAGCTGCCCGCGCCGAATATCCAGCAAGCCATAGCCCCTCCTACATCCACATGGCGAACAGCCGCAGCACCGTGCCCAGCGCCCGCCGCCACAAGGGCCGCTCGGCCATGCGCTGGGGTGTCATCAGCTCACTGCTGTCCGCGATCTTATCCATGTCCTCCAGCAGCGATTCGATGGCCGGCACGCCGTACAGCACCTCTCCGCACTCGAAATGCAGCTGGAAGCTGCGGTAGTCCATGTTCACCGACCCCACAAAGGCGATCTCCCGATCCGCCATAGCCGTCTTTCCATGTATCAATCCGGGTGTAAAGGTATAAATCTTTACATGGTGCTCCATCAGTTCCTCGAAGTAGCTCTCCGCCACCAGATAGGCGAACTTGTGATCCGGGATGCCCGGCATCAGCAGCCGCACGTCCACGCCGCTGTCTCCCGCCAAACACAGCGCCTTCATCATCGGCTCGTCAATGGCCAAATAGGGCGTGGTCACGTATACCGACTGCCGCGCCCGGGTGATCAGCTGCAAAAACAGATCCTCCGCCGGAGCGTCCGGGTTGTCGTCCGGGCCGTCCACCAGCGTTTGGCAGAACCCCTGCGAGAGCACGTGGTGAACAGGCCGGTAGTAGTCGTGCTCGCTGTGCATTTCGCCGTCCATGCGCTCCCACATGTAGATGAACTCACGGGTCAGACCCCAAGCGCCCTCGCCCTCCAGCCGCACACCGCAGTCCTTCCAATATCCGAACCGCTCAACAAGGTTGGCGTACTCATCGGCGATATTCGCGCCGCCGGTATAGGCCACATCGCCGTCGATGCAGGTGATCTTCCTGTGGTCGCGGTAATTGAAATACAGTCGGTTCACGTAGTGGTGTACCGGGTTGAACACCTTGACTTCCACCCCGGCACGGGTCAGCGCCTCCACCTTCTCGCTGGACAGCCGCAGCATACTGCCGAAGTCGTCGAATATGAGCTTGACCTCCACGCCTTGCCCGCTCTTGCGGCACAGCACGTCGGACAGCCGATCCCATATCTCGCCCTCGCCCACGATGAAGTACTCCAAAAAGATAAACCGCTCCGCGTGCTCCAGGTCGTCCAGCATGGTGTTCAGATACGCTTCGCCGGAGGGCAGATACCGCACCCCGGTATTCCTGTAAACCAAAAAGCCTTTACGGCTCAGTCCTGCCGCCGCCGGATACCACTGGGGCATGGTCAGCCGCAGCCGTTCCAGCTCCGACTTGGCCTGCTCCTGCTGTGCCGCCGGCTCTTCCGGCCTGGGCAGCTTTTTCAGATCCAGCCGCTTGGATGGCCGCGCCCCGTTCCACAGCAGGTACAGGATCACACCCACCACCGGGACGAACAGCACCAGCATGATCCAGCTGATCTTATAGCTGGTCGCGCCGGGCCGTGACCAAATGGTAATGGCCACCACCGCCGCCAGCAGCTCCAGCGCCGAATAGGCCAGCGCCATACGCTGCTTCAAAACATCGCTCAGGAGAAAAACCAGCGCGATCTGCGCCACCAGCAGCACCGCCACCATACCCAGCCGCAGCGCGGCGGATATGCGGCGCTCTGTTCTCTGTTGTACCTGATGCTTCTTCACGGATGTTCCTCCCTTCCCGCTTCGCCTTTCCTATATTCCGTTCAGTGCTGGGATGTACGCAGCAGGCACTGCTGAATATCCCACAGCTTGTCCGACAGATCCACATAGTACTTGTGGGGATAGTCGAACCGCTTCACCTCGTCCCACAGCGTGTCCACCTGCTGGGCGCAGTACGCCTTGATGTCCTCCAGGCTGGGCCGCTCATACACCAGTTTTCCCTTCAGGAAGATGGGCACCAGCAGCTCCTTGGCCTCGAAGTTATACACGGCCTTCCGCTTCCAGGTGGCCATGGGG
>USNH01000135.1 GCA_900556015.1 uncultured Eubacteriales bacterium
CGGGGTGTGGATGTTATCGCCGAGACCTGCTCCCACTATCTGACGCTGACCCAGGAGAAAAACGCGGGTGAGGACGGCATTCTCTATCTCATGAGCCCTCCGCTTCGCAGTCAGGAGGATCAGGACGCCCTGTGGGAGGGACTGGCCGATGGCACACTGAGTCTTGTCACCTCGGACAACTGCTCCTTCCCCCGCTGGATGAAGGAGGAGAGCCTGGACCGCGGCGCGGACGGCAAGGTGGTGCAGGACTTCACCAAGGTCATCAGCGGCGTGTCCGGCATTGAGGAGCGCTTCGGCCTGATGCTCCATGAGGTGGGCCGGCACAAGGGCTTTACGCTGGAGAAGGTGGCGGAGGTGCTGTGCGAGAACCCGGCCAAGGTTTTCGGCTGCTATCCCCGCAAGGGATGCCTGCAGGTGGGCAGTGATGCCGACGTGACGGTGGTAAACCTCAACGACAACAGCTACAAGCTGACGCTGGACAACCTGCACTACCCTGTGTACGGTCAGGACGGCGTGGGCAAGGCCGGTTTGGAATACGCTGTCTACGGCGACCACGTGGCCGGTGGCCGAGTGGTACACACCATCCGCCGCGGTGAGTTCCTGGTCCGCGACGGCAAGTACCAGGGCGAGGATGGCGTTCCCGCCGCTTCCGCCGGTGTGAGATTGATCAGAAAGCTCCACTGAGAATACCAAATAGCAGAAGGACCGCTTGCGCGGTCCTTCTGTTATTTGGCATCTTTCAGAGGGCAGCTCCCCAATATCTCCCCTGCCGCCGCCCTGTACGCCGCCATATCCTTTGCCTTGCGGATGGCCTTCAAGGGCCGTTCCGCGCCCTCAAAGCTGCCGGCCAAATAATTCCACAGCTCCCGCATCCGATGCAATACCGCCGTGCCGCCGCCCAGCCGATCCATATACAGCGCCAGCAGCCGGTCGTGGAACGCCGCCAGCTCCTGCCGTGACGCGGCTGGCCCGCCCCGTACCTGCCGCAGCAGGGACGGATCGGCCATCAGCCCACGGCCCACCATCACCGCCGTCACCTGGGGATACCGGCGGCAGAACGCCTCCACGTCCGCTGCCGTGAACAGGTCGCCGTTATACACCAGCGTGCCGGAATACGTATCCAGCGCCCGGTCAAAGGCTTCCCGGTGCGCCGCGCCCCTGTAAAACTCCTTCTGCACCCGCGGGTGTACGATCAGCTCCGAGATGGGGTACTTCTCATACAGCGCCAGCAGCGCCTCCCACTCCGCCGGGTCGTTTTTCCCGATGCGGGTCTTGACGGACACCCGCATCTCCGGCAGCCCGTCAAATATCTCGCTGAGACACCGCTCCAGCTCCTCCGGGTACGCCAGCAGCCCCGCGCCCTTGCGCTTGGCCGTCACCGTCCCGGAGGGGCAGCCCAGGTTGAAGTTCACCTCCCGGTAGCCCCGCCGGTACAGTTCCCGCGCCGCCCACAGAAAATGGTCTCCCCGGTTGGTCAGCAGTTGGGGTACGGTGTCCGCCTCGCCCTGTATCTCGTCCAGCTCCTTCTGCTGGAAGCACAGGTTGGCGTTGGGCGACAGAAACGGCGTGAAATACTTGTCCACGCCGCCGAACAGCACCCGGTGCGCCTGCCGCCACCAGCAGGTGGTCAGCCCCTCCATGGGCGCGGCGTACAGTTTTATGTCAACCATTTAAGATCCCCTCCAGCGTCACGTCCCTCACCGGCTCATACACATACCCCGCCAGCGCCGGGAACACCTCCGTCACCCGCTCCGGCGCGGCCAGCAGCGCCCGCTTTTTCTCCCGCGGCAGCGTCTTGAAGGCATATTCCAGCCGTGCCGCCGCCGTCCTGCCGCCGCAGCGCCACAGCCCCGCCAGCACCCTCGGCGGGTGCGACCGGGTATACTTCGCGCCCCTTCCGGCGGTATGCAGCGTCATGCGGCGGCGCAGGTCGTTGGTCATCCCGGCGTACAGACTGCCGTCCCGGCACTCCAGCACATACACATAATACATCGCGCCGCCCCCTTTCTTTCCCCATCATACCCGATATTTCTTGCATTGGCAACCTCTGTATGATAAGATGTTGGTTTGGAAAGCGAGGGAATAGCTATGACCCTTTTTGATTACTATCTGCAATACATGACCGAGCTGTGGGAGGGCAAGCGCCCCGCCCCGGAGGGCATCACCCTGCCGGAGGGCGGCGACGAAAGCGCCCGCATCCAGGCCCTTGGCCAGCAGCTGCAAACCATGGGCATGGCCCATTTCGTCCGGGCCTGCGCCGCCCAGGACGGCACGGAGCTGCCGGAGGAGCTGTTCACCGAGAGCGGCGATTTGGGCGGCTTCCAGGCGTTCCTGCAAAACGTGGACGCTGCGCCGGACGATCCCGCCCCCCAGCCCGATGACCAGCCGAACCGTGACGCGGACAAGCACGCCTTCGAGGTGTTTCTGGACTGCATCGCCATGGACGACGGCTTGGTGCAGTACCTCATCGACGTGCTCAAGCGCATGGACCGCAAGGAGTTCTTCAAGCTCAGTCAGATCACCACCAAGCTGGACCTCGACCCGGAGGAGTTCCTCTACTGGCTGGGCCACCGCGAGGACTACGCCGGCGAGGAGGAGCGCGCCTGCGCCGCCCTGATGGACGCGGTGCTGCTGCGCTTGGCACAGGAGAACCGCCTGGACGTGCTGGCTGCCCTGCTCAGCGGCGACCAGAAGACCTTCGAAGCCCTGCGCTGCGAAGCCCCGGAGCTGCTCCACATCCCCGCCGCCACCTTTGAATGGTACGAAAAGCACTACCTGGATCGGGACTACCCCATCCGTCTCATCATGCGCCTGAACGGCGTCCAATTCCCCGAGTGAGGTACACGCCATGAACGAACACTACACCGCCCTGGGCGTCAGCCGTCCCGTGCTGAACTTCGCCGAGAGCATCCTGACCGGTCTGCAAGGCCGCTTCACGGCCATCGACGGTATCGCCGAGGCCAACCAGCTGAAGGTCATCGCCGCCATGCAGAAGAACAAGCTGGCCGCCAACCACTTCAACCTCTCCACTGGCTACGGCTACGACGACGAGGGCCGTGACACGCTGGAGCGTGTCTACGCCGACTGCTTCGGCGCGGAGGCCGCCCTGGTGCGCCCGCAGATCACCTGCGGCACTCACGCCCTGGCCCTGGCCCTGGGCGCGAACCTGCTGCCCGGCGACGAGCTTCTCAGCCCCGTGGGCGCGCCCTACGACACGCTGGAGGAGGTCATCGGCATCCGGCCCTCCGCGGGGTCGCTGCGGGAGTACGGCGTCACCTACCGTCAGGCCGACCTGATGCCCGACGGCAGCTTCGACTACGATGCCATCCGCGCTGCCATCAACGAAAAAACCAAGCTCATCACCATCCAGCGCTCCAAGGGCTACGCCACCCGCCCCAGCTTCTCCGTGGCGCAGATCGGTGAGCTCATCGCCTTCTGCAAGCACTGCAAGCCGGACGTGATCTGCATGGTGGACAACTGCTACGGCGAGTTCACCGAGCTCACCGAGCCGGTGAACGTAGGCGCGGACATGATGGTGGGCAGCCTCATCAAGAACCCCGGCGGCGGCCTCGCCCCCACCGGCGGCTACGTCTGCGGCAGGGCCGACCTCATCGAGCGCTGCGCCCGCCGCCTTACCGCCCCCGGCCTGGGCCGTGAGGTAGGCGCGAACCTGGGTCTGCTGACCCAGCTCTATCAGGGCTTCTTCCTCGCCCCCACCGTGGTGGCCTCCGCCGTCAAGGGCGCGGTGTTCGCCGCCGCCTGCTATGAAAAGCTGGGCTTCCGCGTCGTCCCCTCCGCTGACGAGGTGCGCCACGACATCATCCAGGCCGTGGAGCTGGGCAGCCGCGAGGGCATGATCGCCTTCTGCAAGGGCATCCAGGCCGCCGCCCCGGTGGACAGCTACGTCACCCCCGAGCCCGCGCCCATGCCGGGCTACGACAGCGATGTCATCATGGCCGCCGGCGCGTTTGTCCAGGGCAGCTCCATCGAGCTGTCCGCCGACGGGCCGACACGCCCGCCCTACGCCGTCTACTTCCAGGGCGGCCTGACCTGGTATCACGCCAAGCTGGGCATCCTGATGAGTCTTCAGAAAATGCAGGAGGCCGGCCTCATCGAATTATAATTATGTAAACTACGGAGGCTATATGTTTCTTCCAAACCACCCGTTCCGCCGCCGTCCGCCACCGAAACCCACTCCCC
>USNH01000136.1 GCA_900556015.1 uncultured Eubacteriales bacterium
GCTTCAGCGCCGACGAGTTTAAGCCCAAGCAGGCAATAACCCGTGAGCAGCTTGTTGCAATGCTCTATCGCTACTCCGGCAATCCCGAGGTCAGCGGCGAGCTGAGCTTCACCGACGCGGCAGCTGTCTGCGACTGGGCGGTCAACCCCATCCTCTGGGCATGCCAGAACAAGATAGTTCAGGGCTACACCGACGGCAGCTTTGCTCCGGATAAGACGGCAAGCCGTGCCGAGATGGCAGCAATAATCCAGCGCTTCTGCGCTATCTGATAAACCTCAAACCTCTCAAAATAATCTCAAAAAGCAAGCGGCAAGGTCAATTGACCTTGCCGCTTGTTACCATCGATTAACAAGGGCAAATACGCCTGACAGCGTGCCTTTTCGGCGCTTTTTGTCCTTTTCGCCTTGACGGGCGCCAGCCCGCCTGCACCTCAAAAAACAAAAATCACTCGAAAATTCATCGCTGACAGGTGCAAGGCAGTTTTGCCGGAGCAGAAATGCGGACAGACAAGGAAAGACCCGAAGAGAATACTTGCCGTATTGTCAAGGGGGCATCGCGGTATGGGCGTATTTCTGCCCGTCAAAACCGTGTTTGCCCTTGTCAATCGATGGTAAAGTGAGGACATACACCATTGTTGACCGTACATACACTTGCCAGCGGGTCTGAGGGCAACTGCCTGCTGCTGTCCGGCGGCAGCGTCCACCTGCTGGTGGATGCCGGCATCTCCGCCCGGCGCATCACCGCATCCCTGCGTTCGCTGGGCCTGTCTCCCTGCGACGTTGCCGCCGTCCTGCTGACCCACGAGCACACCGACCACACCGCCGGGCTGGCCACCCTGACCAAGCAGTACCGCCTGCCCCTCTACGCCAGCGACGGCACAGCCGCCGCCCTGTCTCTCCGCTGTCCCGCCCTGCGGGACGTGCTGCGCCCCATCCCCCGCCGGTGCGAGTTCGCCCTGGGGGATGTGACCGTCACCGTGTTTCCCACCAGCCACGATGCCGCCGGCAGCGTGGACTACCGCTTCGACCGTCTCGGCGCGTCCGTGGGTGTCCTCACCGACACCGGCTTCGTCACCGACGAGGCGGAGCAGGCCCTCCGGGGCGTGGGCCTCATGGTGCTGGAGAGCAACCACGACGTGGAGTGGCTTCTGTCCGGCCCGTACCCCTACTACCTCAAGCAGCGCATCGCGGGCCGCTGCGGCCACCTGTCCAACGATGATGCTGCCGCCTTCGCCCGCCGTATGGCGGAGAGCGGCACGCGCCGCTTTGTTTTGGCCCACCTGAGCCGGGAGAACAACACCCCGGCCCGGGCGCTTCAGACCATGGAAACGGCCCTCTCCGGCCTGCCCGCCGCCGTGGAGGTCGCCCCTCGCGGCGAGCTGAGCGCCTGCTACGAAGCGGAGGTGACGGTATGCAGCGTGTGACCGTCCTCTGCGTGGGCAAGCTGAAGGAGAAATTTTACATCGATGCCGCCGCCGAGTACGTCAAGCGCCTCCAGCGCCACTGCAAGCTGGAGCTCATCGAGCTGCCGGAGCAGCGCCTGCCCGACGATCCCTCCCCGGCGGAGATACAAAAGGCCCTCTGCGCCGAGGGCGATGCCATCCGCGAAAAGCTGCCCAAGGGCGGCGCAGTCATCGCCCTGTGCATCGAGGGCAAGCCCTGCTCCAGCCAGGAGCTGAGCCGCCGCATGGCCGATTTTGGCGTGCAGGGCAAGACCCAGCTCACCTTCCTCATCGGCGGCAGCGTGGGCCTGGACGAGGATCTGAAGCGCCGGGCCGACTGGCGGCTCAGTATGTCCCCCATGACCTTCCCCCACCACATGGCCCGCATCATGCTGCTGGAGCAGATCTACCGGGCCTATCAGATCGCCGACGGCACAAAATACCACAAATAGGAGGTACACCCATGTCAAACTGGAGCTTCACCGGCCAGCCGGACGTGCCCGCCTGGCCCAAGGACGAGACGGGCCGGGAGGTGCAGGCCGTCCTGCTGACCCACACCTTCGATGCCCCGGCGGATGCCGACACCGCCATCTCCCTGCTGTCGGCCTACGGCATCCCCTGCTTCAAGTATTACGACAAGGAGGGCGGCGCGGGCAAGGTCATCAACGGCTTCTCCGGCTACGGTGTCAGCCTGTACGTCCCCGCGTCCCAGCTGGACGAGGCCAAGGATCTGCTGGCCTCCCGCCCTGTGGAAGAAGAAACGGAAGAACACGCCTGAAAGGAGCTTATGACTATGTTGGATTACAAGAAAGAGTACCAGCGCTGGCTGACCAGCGACGCCCTGTCCGCCGAGGAGAAGGCGGAGCTGCAAGCCATCTCCGGCGACGAAAAGGAGATCGAATCCCGGTTCTACGGCCCGCTGGAGTTCGGCACAGCCGGCCTGCGAGGCACGATGAAGGTGGGCCTGCACCAGATGAACGTCCATGTCATCCGCTGGGCCACCCAGGGCTTCGCCGATGTCATCGCCGCCGAGGGCGAGGCGGCCAAGAAGAAGGGCGTGGCCATCTGCATGGACTGCCGCGTCAACAGCCTGGCCTTTGCCCACGCCGCGGCGGAGGTCTGCGCCGCCAACGGCATCCACGTCCGCATCTTCGAGTCCCTGCGTCCCACCCCGGAGCTGAGCTTCGCCGTGCGGTACTACGGCTGCCAGGCTGGCATCAACGTCACCGCCAGCCATAACCCCAAGGAGTATAACGGCTACAAGGTCTACTGGGCCGACGGCGCGCAGCTGCCGCCCCAGCACGCCGCCGCCATCGCCGCCCGCCTGGAGCAGATCGACATCTTCTCCGGCGTAAAGCGGGTGGACTTCAACGCCGCCCTGGCCGATGGCCGCATCGAGCTGCTGGGGGAGGAGACGGACAAGGCGTTCATGGCCAACGTCATGGCCATGGTCAACGACCGTACCTCCATCGCCCAGGTGGCCGACAGCTTCAAGATGGTCTACACCCCGTTCCACGGCTGCGGCTGGAAGCTCGTGCCCGAGGCGCTGCACGGGCTGGGCGTGAATTACCTGGACCTGCGGGAAAACGCCCGCGTGCTGGAACAGCTTACTTTCTCCACGGAACGCAAGTACATGGCCACCGTGGCGGAATCCCCCCTGCTGGGCAAAAAAGTCCTTTACGTGAAAGGCGCGCCGGAAATCGTGCTGGGCCTTTGCTCCACTGTCCTGACTCCGGAAGGCCAGGTTCCCGCCGCAGACATGCGCCCCGCCATTGAGGAACAGCTCCTGGCCTACCAGAACCAGGCCATGCGCACGCTGGGCTTCGCGTACCGCGTTCTGGAGGATGACGCCCCGGTATTCGAGGACGGCCGCATCATCCGCAAGGATCTGGTTTATCTGGGCATCGCCGCCATTTCCGACCCCGTCCGGGACGATGTGCCCCAAGCCGTGAAGGACTGCATGGACGCGGGCATCCGCATCAAGATCGTCACAGGGGATACCCCCGGCACCGCACGGGAAATAGGGCGCCAGATCGGTCTGTGGACGGAGGAGGACACGCCGGACCGTCTGATGACGGGTGTGGAGTTTGAGCAGACTCCGGACGCGGAACTGCTGGACCGCGTGATGGACCTGAAAATCATGTGCCGCGCCAGGCCCATGGATAAGGAACGGCTGGTCAAACTGCTCCAGAAGAAGGACCAGGTAGTGGCCGTCACCGGGGACGGCACCAACGACGCCCCCGCCCTGAACGCCGCGCAGGTGGGGCTTTCCATGGGAGACGGCACCACCGTAGCCAAGGAAGCCAGCGCCATCACCATCCTGGACAATTCCTTCATGAGCATTTCCCGCGCCGTCATGTGGGGGCGTTCCCTGTACAGGAATATCCAGCGCTTCATCGTCTTCCAGATGACCATTAACGTGGCGGCCTGCCTCATTGTGCTCATCGGCGCATTCCTGGGCACGGAATCCCCCCTCACCGTCACGCAGATGCTCTGGGTGAACCTCATCATGGATACCTTCGCCGCGCTGGCGCTGGCCTCCCTGCCGTCGGACGAACGCGTGATGCAGGACCCGCCGCGCAAGACCACGGACCACATCATCACCCGCCCCATGGGCCGGAACATCCTGGGCGTGGGCATCCTGTTCGTCGCTTTCAAGAAGTATGACTTCGAGAAGAGCCAGAAGGCCGCTCCTGCCGCTCCCGCTAAGCCGGTCGAGGCCCCCAAG
>USNH01000137.1 GCA_900556015.1 uncultured Eubacteriales bacterium
TGGGCGAGAAAATTTTTTGTCTGTCGAAGCGTGTGCTTTGCAGGAATACTTTGTGTATTTCAAAAAGCACACGGGAAGGCAGGCGGAAAATTTTCCGTTCAGCCGCCGACAGCACTTCGTTCAGCGCCTGCGTCATTACTTGAGAGGTTTGAGGCTCAGGATCTCGCGGGCCTCGGCGGGCGTGGCGATCTCGCGGCCCAGCTCCTTGGCGATGCGGACGACCTTGGCCACCAGCTCGCCGTTGGAAGCGGCCTTCTGACCCTTGCCCAGGTAGATGTTGTCCTCGAAGCCGACGCGGACGTTACCGCCCATAGCGATGGCGGCAGCGGCCATAGTCCAGGCAGCGCGGCCTACGCCGGACACGGTCCAGGTGGCGTCAGCGGGGATCTTGCTGGCGAAGAAGGCCAGGTTCTCCACGGTGGCGGGGGTGCAGCCATGCACGCCCAGCACGAAGTTGAACTGCATGGGGTGGCCGGGGACTTCGCCCTTCTTGGCCATACCCAGGACGGTGTCGATGTGGCCCAGCTCGAAGCACTCGTACTCGGGCTTGATGCCATTCTCGATCATGCGCTTGCCGAAGGCGCGCATGGTGGGCATGGTGTTGTCGAAAATCTCGTCGCCGAAGTTGCACGTGCCGCAGTCCAGGGTGGCCATCTCGGGGTACAGCTCGGTGGGCTGGAGACGCTCCTCGGGGCTCATGCCGGTAGCGCCGCCGGTGGAGGGGATCATGATCACGTCAGGCAGCTCCTTGCGGATGGCGTCCATGACGACCTTGAAGCGCTCGCGGCCCTGGGTGGGCGTGCCGTCGTCCTCGCGGACGTGGATGTGCAGGATGGCAGCGCCGGCCTCGTAGGCGGACTTGGCCTCGCGGACCATTTCCTCCACGGTGTAGGGGACGGCTTCGTTCTGGGCCTTAGTGACCTCAGCGCCGCAGATGGCGGCGGTAATGATCAGCTTTTCCATCGTTTCGCTCCCTTACTTCTTGATCTCGAGACGCTGGCAGTCCTTGGGGGTGACGCAGGTGCCGTGGGCGCGGCAGACCACCACGGGCTCGGGCAGAACGTCGGCGGCGGAAGCGCTGATGTCGGGGCGGGAGACGATGACCTTGCGGGCCTCGAACTTCATGGTGCGGGAGGTGTTGCCGATCTTCTCGATCTCGCCGTAGGCCTCGATGTAGTCGCCGGCGTAGACGGGCGCCAGGAACTCCACGTTGTCGTAGGCACAGAACAGGCCCTCGTCGCCGTCACACTTGATCAGCAGCTCGGTGGCCACGTCGCCGAACAGGTGCACCATGTGGGCGCCGTCCACCAGGTTGCCGCCGTAGTGGGCGTCCTTCGCGCTCATGCGCAGGCGAAGCAGAGATGTCATCTTTTCCATAAGTTTTTTCCTCCTTCAAATTTTTGGACGTGCATTTCCAATACCAGATCTGGCCTCAGCACTTCTTTTGGGTATGAAAAAAGCGCTATCGGTCAAGGTCATTGACCAATAGCGCTCCATGTATCACTACATGACAGCAACGCCGCTTACACAGCGCTGCCAAGCGGCAGACCTCAGGCGGGCCTGTCACTTTCGGCGGAAAGCTCCTTCCTGCTGTGCCACACGGGTGCCTGTCCCCACTCGCAGCAGTACCCCGCTCTCCGCGCCTCTATTGACTGATATTATGAAATCCCTACCTTGAAATTATACCTTTTTTAGGGTGTTTGTCAAGTGACATTGTGACAAAAAAGACAATAACTTTTTTGTGCGATACGAATAAATTTCAGCGTTAATAGCTCTCCTCGATCATGGTGAGGATCTCCGGCTTGAGGGAGAGCATACGGCAGATGTTCAGGGCATCCCGCGGGCAGTCGGACTTGCCCTCCACGCGATAAAGGCCGTAGTTCATGTGGCGGGCGATGACGGCCACGCCGTCCTCGCTGGTGACGGCCAGCTCCCGGCGGATGGCCTCCGGGTCGATGTCCCGCAGGCCGATGATCTGATAGTGGGTGTTGGCGAACTCCGCCACCTTGTCGTAGTGGGTGGTCAGCAGAGAGATGGCGTTGACGCCGTTGAGATACCGGGTGACGGCCTGGACGATCAGCGCGCCTTCGTCGGGGTTCGTGCCCCGGGCGAACTCGTCCAGCAGGAACAGGGAGTAGCCCTGCTCCACCTCCGCCAGCGCCTTCTCGAAGTGGACGATCTCTGAGCCAAAGCCGGAAAGCCCGGACTGGATGGACTGGAGGTCGTCAAAGAGCATCTTCACCGAATGGAACAGGGGCATCCGGGCTTTTTTGGCACAGACCAGGAAGCCGGCCTGGAGCAGCAGGACGTTGAGGGCCACGGTCTTCATGGCCACGGATTTGCCGCCCATATTCGCGCCGGTGATGACCGTCGCGCCGGGGGCGAGGGTGATGGACACAGGGACGAAGCGCCTCCCCTGCTCGGCCAGCAGGTCGCAGATCTCCGGGTTGACCATGTCGGTCAGCTCCAGCTCCCGGTCGGTGAGCTCCGGGCGCACACCGCCGTAGCGCACGGCGAACAGCGCCTTCTGGATGATGAAATCCAGCCGTCCGGCGGTGTCGGCGTCGGAGAGCAGATCGTCCACCATGGGGGCAAGGGCGGCGGCCATGGACTTGCGTACCTTCATCTCCTCGCTGTCCTCCTCGGCGCACAGATGGGTGCGCTTGAGGCGCAGGTCATCCTTCTCCGCGTCGGTCTGGGCGTGGAACAGCCGCTCCTCCACATCCTTCTTGGCCTGACGTATCTCCTTGAGCCGCACCGTGGCGCTGTCGGGGATATAGAAGCCGCGGCTGCCGGTCTTGTCCGGGTCGAGGACGGCCAGGGCGGGCTTGGGGTCGTGGAAGGACAGCCCATCGAAATGGGTGACGCCGTTGATCTCGTCAAACAGCGGGCGGAGGTTCTCCAGCCGCTGGAGGTAACCCTTGATCTCGAACAGCTCCACATGATCCGGGGTCTCCCCTGCCGCGCAGCGGCGCAGGGACGTGCGGATGTCCTTCATCTGGCACAGGACGGTCATGACCTTGGTGTAGGTGTCCTTCAGCTGCTCCGCGGCGCGGGCCGCCTGCTCCACGTTATACAGCTCCCGCTCCAGCTCCGCCCGCTCCTCCGGGGCGTAGAACCGCAGGCGGCGGATGCGCTCCTGTCCGAAGGGAGAGCAGCCGTGCAGCGTCTCCAAGGCGTATTGCAGGCCGATCTTCACCCGCTCGTCAAAATGGATCTCGATCATGCCAATTCCTCCTTTACGTTGATAACCGGGACATCCACCGCCTCGCGCATACGGCGCAGGAACTCGTCCTTGTCGAACTTCCAGCCGTAGGCCGACACGGGGTTGACGGTGACGCACAGCGTGCGGGCGGCGTCCTCCGTCTCAAGCGCCACGTCGCGGGCGGCCAGCTTGTCCAGCGTGTCGGCGGTGAGCAGCACCTTGCTGGGGTCCTTCACCACCAGGCGGCAGCTCCGCAGTGCGCCGGAGCGCAGCAGCGGCAGCACCATGGTGTCCGTCAGCGCGCCGGGCAGCAGCGCCGCGCCGTGCTCCTTGACACAGGCGGCCAGGTCGGTGCACTCCGGCGGCAGCGTCTGCGCCTTGGGCAGGTTCATCAGGCGGTAGATATGGGCCGTGTCGGCGATGACCTTGTCCATGCTCATGTGATAGCTTGCGCCGGTGCAGAGGATGACGCCCTCCGCCACAGCCCGCGCACCCAGGCTCTTGCGCCCCAGTGCGCCGTCGATGACGGAGCGGTCCGCGCCCAGGTCGAAGAAGTATTGGGACACAGCCTTGAGCTGGGTGGTGATGGACGGGCCGGCCAGCTGGACATATCCGGCGCTACGGGCGCGGAGGATGACCACCTCGCCCAACGGTGTGGGGATGCCGGTGGTCATGAGGATCTCCTTGGTCACATCGCCCAGGCGGAGCATATCCTTGGCCGTGGCGATAAGCGTACCCTCCCGGACGAAGATGCCGGGCTTTTCCGTGCCCGTCACCACGTCGGTGGACTCGCCGTCCCGGCCAATGGAGGTCAGGCCCAGCGTGCCCCGCAGGTGGCCGCCGGTGAGCAGCCAGTTGAGCATGGTGGTCTTACCGGCGTTTTTGCACATACCCACGATGGACATGGTCTTTGTTTCGTTGAGCCGCCGGATCAGCT
>USNH01000138.1 GCA_900556015.1 uncultured Eubacteriales bacterium
TCCTGGGACAGATCCTCACTGTCGCCCCCGGCCAGGAAATAGGGCCGGGCGCAGGAGCGCACCAAGCGGTGGTAGCGGCTGACCAAAAGCTCCTCGGCATCACGGCTTCCCTGCTTTACCAAGGCGCAGAGCGCCTCGTCGGTCAGGCCGTCTAGATCGCCCCGGCCAGCCTTGTTCTCATTCACCATATAGCATTATACCTTTTTATAAAATAATTTGTCAAGTGGCCTGCGAAAGTTTGTCAAAAACATCTCAAAATCGACGTTTCTTTTATGACATTTAGACAAAGCGCGGCGGTAAAATGCCGTAAACCGCTTATAACTCCAACTGCTCCTGGCCGGTAAACGTCATGTGCAGGTGCTCGTAGGCCTTCCGCGTGACGCAGCGGCCACGGGGCGTGCGGGTCAGGAAGCCCAGCTGCATCAGGTACGGCTCGTACACATCCTCCAGCGTAACGGACTCCTCGCCGATGGTGGCGGCCAGTGTGTCCAGCCCCACCGGGCCGCCGCCGTAGTTTTCGATGATGGCGCGGAGCATACGGCGGTCCACATTGTCCAGGCCCAGGGCATCCACCTCCAGCGCCAGCAGCGCCTTGTCGGCCACGTCCTTGGTGATGACGCCGTCGGCCATCACCTGGGCAAAGTCGCGGACACGGCGCAGCATACGGTTGGCGATGCGGGGCGTGCCGCGGGAGCGCCTGGCGATCTCCATAGCGCCGTCGGGCTCGATGGCAACGTCCAAAATACCGGCGCTGCGCGTGACGATCTCCCGCAGCTCCTCGGGGGTATACAGCTCCAGCCGGAGCGTGACGCCGAAGCGGTCGCGCAGCGGCGCGGACAGCGAACCGGCCCGGGTGGTCGCGCCGATGAGGGTAAATTTGGGCAGGTCCAGGCGGATGGAGTTGGCGGACGGGCCTTTGCCGATGATAATGTCGATGGCGTAGTCCTCCATGGCGGGGTACAGTATCTCCTCCACCGCCCGGTTCAGGCGGTGTATCTCATCCACGAACAGGATGTCGTTCTCACTGAGGTTGGTCAGCAGGGCTGCCAGATCGCCGGGCTTTTCGATAGCCGGGCCGGAGGTGATGCGGATGTTGACGCCCATCTCCTGGGCGATGATGCCCGCCAGTGTGGTCTTGCCAAGGCCCGGAGGGCCGTGGAGCAGTACGTGATCCAGCGATTCTGTGCGGCGGCGCGCCGCCTCGATGAAGATGGACAGGTTCTGCTTGGCCTTTTCCTGGCCGATGTATTCCTTCAGCGTTTTGGGGCGCAGGGAAGTCTCCCCCGCGTCCTCGCTGAGGAGCGTTTTGGAAACGATAGGCTCTTCGTACAGCTCCGCGCCGAAATCAATGCTCATGTACGCCCCTCCCCTACTTCATCATTTTCTTCAGCGCCTGGCGGATCACATCCTCCAGCGACAGCGCGTCCATGTCGATGTCCTTCAGCGCCGCAGCGATCTCGGCGCTGCCATAGCCCAGCACCGCCAGGGCCGCCGTGGCCTCACTTTTCTTGCTGTGGGGCAGGCCGGCGGCGGCCATGGAAACGCCGCCCTTGCCGGAGGGGATGGCCTCCTCGGCGGCCAGCTTGTCCTTTAATTCCAAAATCACCCGCTGGGCAATCTTCTTACCGATGCCGTTGGCGGCGGTCAGGGCCTTTTCATCGCCGGTTACTACCGCCAGCGCCAGCTGCTGGGGCGTGACGGCGGACAGAATGGCCAGCGCGGCACGAGGGCCAACGCCGGATACGGAGATCAGCAGCTTGAAGCTGCGAAGCTCGCTCTGATCGGCGAAGCCGAACAGCTCCATGGCATCCTCACGGACATTCAGATAGGTATACAGCTTGGCGGGTGCGCCCTTTTTCAGCTGGGACAGCGTATAGTTGGTGGTGGCGCAGGCGTAGCCCACGCCGCCGCAGTCGATGACCGCCAAACCCGGCTCAAGTTCGGCTACCGGGCCGTTCACATAGTAAAACATATCACACGGTCTCCTTCACATTGGGGTCTTTCCGCCGCAGCAGGCTGGTGGCGCTGCGGGCGTGGCAGATGGCGATGGCCAGCGCGTCCGCCGCGTCGTCCGGCTTGGGTACGGCCTTCAGCTTCAGCAGGCGCTTCGTCATGTCCATGACCTGACGCTTCTCGGCCAGGCCGTAGCCGACTACTGCCTGCTTCACCTGCATGGGGGTATACTCAAAGATGGGCACGCCCAATCGCTCCGCCGTACACAGCACCACACCGCGCCCGTGGGCCACGGCGATGCCGGTGGTGATGTTCTTGCTGAAGAACAGCTCCTCGATGGCGATCTCATCGGGTCGGAGCTGCTGGATGAGTGCGCGCATATCGTCCTCGATCTGCACCAGGCGGGTGGCCAGCGGCAGGCCGGCCTCGGTAGTGACCGCGCCATATTGCAGCATCCGCATAGCGCCGCGGTCTGATTCGATCAGCCCGAAGCCGACGATGGCGATACCCGGGTCGATGCCCAAAATACGCATAGACGCGCCTCCCTCAAACAGTTGTTTGTATTATACCAAACCTGCCGGGAAATAGCAACAAAAACCGCCCGGGGTTGATGACCGGGCGGCGTTGTTATGCTCGCGGATGGGCCTTGTTGTAAACGTCCTTCAGCTGCTTCTTGACCACGTGGGTGTAGATCTGCGTGGAGCTGATGTCCGCGTGGCCCAGCATCTCCTGAATGGAGCGCAGGTCGGCGCCGTTTTCCAGCAGGTGCACCGCAAAGGAGTGCCGCAGCGTGTGCGGGGTGATGTCCTTGTCGATCTCCGCCTTCTCCTGGTAGTACTTGATGATCTTCCAAAAGCCCTGGCGGCTCATGCGCTCACCGCTCATGTTCACGAACAGCGCACGCTCCCCGTCATCGGCGACGATGCGGGGACGGATGTCCTTTACATAGTCCTCCAGCGCCTTGACGGCGGTGGCGTACAGCGGCACGATACGCTCCTTGCCCTTGCTGGTGCAGCGGATAAAGCCGGCGGACAGGTTCACATCCTCCACGTTCAGGCCGATCAGCTCGCTGACGCGGATGCCGGTGGCATACAGCAGCTCCAGCATGGCATGATCCCGGAAGCCCTTGGCGTCCACGCACTCCGGCTGTTCGAGCAGCAGCTCGACCTCCTTGCTGGTGAGAATCTGCGGCAGCTTCTGGGTGGTCTTGTCCGGAACGAGAACGGCGGCGGGGTTATGATCCACCGCGCCGGTATCGAGCAGGAAGCCGTAAAAGCCCTTGATGGACGCGATGGCGCGCGACACGGTGGCGACGGATTTGCCCTTCCCCTTCAGCCACGCGATATACTCCGTCAGGACCGCCTCGTCCGCCGCGGTGAAGCCGAGATCCGTATGGGAGGAGAGATATTCGCCGAGCTGGCGAATGTCGCGGAGATAGGAGGCGAGGGTGTTCGCCGAGGCGTTTTTCTCGTTTTTGAGGTAGCTCTCATACTTCGTAAGACAGAGCGAATCCTTCATCCTTCGTATCTCCTTTCTCTAAGAATCTAAAGCTGCCGGAGCAGCATGGGGGCAAAATAAAAGCCGTAGACCGCGTCGAGTGCGACGAGCGGGAGGATCAGCAACACGCGGCGCAGCGCGGCGGCGCGGTCCGCCGGGGCGGAGACGCCGAAACGCATCGACGCAAGCGCGCGGGAGGCGGAAAAAGCGTCCCCCGCCGCGATAAGAAAGCACGGCAGCGACCATAGCGCCGGCGCGCCATAAATGATTAGGGCGTCAAGAAGACCACGGTAAGAATAAGCGGCGTAAAGCGCCGCAACGCCGGAGCCGAGGACCGCACCGCGCAGAAGCGAAGCCGCCGGGATAAACACTACGCCAAGCCAGCTCGTCCCCAACAAAAAAAGCAGAAGGAAAAAACGCAGTGCCCGCCAGAGCGAGCGCAGCAGCGTTGCCGGCAGCAGGGCGGCGATCGTAGAGGCGTCCGGCTCGCCCGCCGCGCTCCAACAAAAAAGCATGACCGCAGCCGCACCGCCCAGAACGCCGAAAAACAGCACCGCGAGCAGCAGCGGCAGCGCGCCGCCGTCCCGCCTTGTCCAGCCCCGCTTCGGGGGCGGCAAAAAGAAAAACCTGCCCATTAAAAATCACGCACCTTTCCGTGCGCCGC
>USNH01000139.1 GCA_900556015.1 uncultured Eubacteriales bacterium
TCATCCGCCTGTCCAGTCTCACCGGCATGGGCGAGCTGATGAAGCACGGCTGCACCACCTGCTTCGACCACCACTACGTCTTTCCCGCCCACAGCGGCGACCTGCTGGAGGCCCAGTTCGCCGCCGCCGATGCGCTGGGCATCCGTATGTACGCCAGCCGGGGCAGCATGGATCTCAGCGTCAAGGACGGCGGTCTGCCGCCGGACAGCGTGGTGCAGACGGTGGACGAGATCATGGCCGACAGCGTCCGCTGCATCGAAAAGTACCACGATGCCCGTTACGGCGCGATGCACCGCCTGGCCCTCGCCCCCTGTTCCCCCTTCTCCGTGTCGGCGGAGCTGCTGCGGCAGAGCGCCATTTTGGCCCGCCAGTACGGCGTGCGCCTCCACACCCACCTGTGCGAGACGAAGGACGAGGAGAACTTCATGCTGGCCCGTGAGGGCGTCCGCCCGCTGGAATACATGGCCCGGCTGGGCTGGCTGGGCGAGGACGTGTGGTTCGCCCACGGCATCCACTTCAATGACGAGGAGCTGCGCCTGCTGGCCCAGACCGGCACAGGCGTGGCCCACTGCCCCATCAGCAACATGAAGCTGTCCAGCGGCATCGCCCGTATCCCGGAGATGCTGGCCCTGGGCGTGCCGGTGGGTCTGGCGGTGGACGGCAGTGCCTCCAACGACGGCTCCAGTCTGCTGGAGGAGCTGCGGGTGGCCTTCCTGCTCCACCGGCTCAACGCCAGCCGCCAAGCCCCCACCGGCTACGATGTGCTGAAAATGGCCACCCGGGGCAGCGCCCGGCTGCTGGGCCGTGACGACATCGGCCAGCTCAGCGAGGGCAAGTGCGCCGACCTGTTCCTCATCGACAGCCGCCGTTTGGAGCTGGTGGGCTGCGACAGCGACGCCGCCTCCGTGCTGGGCACGGTGGGCGTTCGCGGCCCGGTGGACTGCACCGTGGTCCATGGCCGCGTCACCGTGCGGCAGGGCCGCCTCGTCACCGTGGACGAGGAGAAGGTCGCCGCCGAAGCCAACGCCAAGTGCCGCGCCTATCTGGCCAAGGCGTAGCGTCTTTACGCCTTTTTAACAAGCAGATGTGAACTTTTGTTCAAATTCGACCCGCTTTTATTTACAAACCGGCTTTTTTGTGGTAGGATAGTTTCGATAATGTGACAAACTCCCGCTGGAAAGGAAACCGATTTGGAAAAGTACGTACCGACTTATGAGGGCACGCTGCGTAAAAAGGCGCTGGAAGTGCCCCGCTGCATCAGCGATTGCAGCGGCATCCGCGTGTTTGGCCGCCGCATCAAATCCCTGGTGTTCAGCACCGACGTGGCCATCATCAAGAACATCAACGCCGACGCGGTCATCGCTGTCTACCCCTTCACGCCCCAGGCCGGCATCACCCAGGCCATCATCGGCGTGTCCGATGTGCCGGTGTTCGTGGGCGTGGGCGGTGGCCTGACCAACGGTCAGCGCTCCGCGCAGATCGCCGCCTTCGCCGAGCACCAGGGCGCGTTCGGTGTGGTGTGCAACACCTTCATGGACGAGGACACCATCCGCATGATCAAGGAGACCGTGGAGATCCCGGTGGTCTACACCGTGGTGTCGGAGAAGGTGGATCTGGAGCGCAAGCTGGCCACCGGCCTGGACTTCATCAACGTCTCCGGCGCGGACCGCACGCCCTTCATCGTCTCGGAGCTGCGCCGCCGCTATCCGGAGCTGCCCATCATCGCCACCGGCGGCCCAACGGAGGACACCATCCGCGCCACCATTCAGGCCGGGGCGAACGCCATCACATACAGCCCGCCCAGCAACGGCCAGCTCTTCGCCAAGGATATGCGCCGCTACCGCCAGTGGTACGTGGAAAACGGCGGCGAGGATGAATAAGCGAAAAAAAGAAGCGCCCACAGGCGCTTCTTTTTTTCGCTTATTCTCAGATCCTGATCAGCTCGTACTCCCGCGTGCCGATGCCGATCTTCTCGCCGTGCTCCAGACAGCTCCGCCAGTTGGTATCCGGGTGGATGTGCTGGAAGTGGTCGTGCTCATGCTCCGTCTCCGCTCCGGCATCCTCCACCGCAGAGCCCCGCAGGGGCGTCTGCGCGTTCACCGCGTCCACACAGGCCATGTCCAGCGCCACCGGGTCGAAGGAGGCGAACATACCCACGTTGGGTACGATGGGCATATCGTTCTCCGAACGGCAGTCGCAGTTGGGGGACACGTCGATGACCAGCGAGATGTGGAAGCAGGGCCGCCCATCCACCACCGCCTTGGTGTACTCGGCGATCTTCCGATTCAGGTTGGTGGTGGTCTCGTCACAGTTGACCTGCACCGCGTTCTTGGGGCAGACAGCGATGCAGCGGCCACAGCCCACACATCTGTCGTGGTCGATAACGGCCTTGCCGTCGGTGATGATCGGCGCGCCGTGGGCGCAGATCTTCCGGCACTGGCCGCAGCCGATGCACAGCTTCTCGGCCACGTGGGGCTTGCCCGCGTTGTGCTGCTCCATCTTTCCGGCGCGGCTGCCGCAGCCCATGCCGATGTTCTTCAGGCAGCCGCCGAAGCCCGCCTCCTCGTGGCCCTTGAAGTGGGTCAGGGAGATGAACACGTCCGCGTCCATCACCGCCCGCCCGATCTTGGCGTTCTTCACGTACTCGCCGCCCGCCACCGGCACCTCCACCTCGTCGTTGCCCTTCAGGCCGTCGGCAATGAGGAGCTGACAGCCGGTGGTCATGGGGTTGAAGCCGTTGAGCATGGCGCTGTCCAGGTGATCCAGCGCGTTCTTCCGCCCGCCCACATACAGGGTGTTGCAGTCCGTCAAAAACGGCTTGCCGCCCCGCTCCTTCACGAAGTCGGCCACGGTTTTGGCCCAGTTAGGCCGCAGGAACGCCAAGTTCCCCGGCTCGCCGAAATGCATCTTGATGGCCACATACTTATCGGTAAAGTCGATGTCGCCCATGCCCGCCGTCTTCATAAGGCGGGTCAGCTTCTGCTGCAAATTCTCGTGGAAATCCGCCCGGAAGTCGGCAAAATACACCTTGGATGTCATAGCAAGACCCTTACTTTCTTCATTTTGTGAGTGCAGTATACCACATTCCCGGAAAATATGCTATACTATTTTTCAGAGAGGAGGTGCGCCATGCGCCTGTTGACCCATACCGTCGCCGCCCACGAGGACGGCCTTACCGTCAAGCAGCTGCTCCGCAGTCTGTGGCACATCGACCACAGCCTGTTGAGCCGCCTGAAGTTCCGCAGCGCCATCACCCTGAACGGCGCACCCGTCACCGTCCGGGCCGTGGCCCGCACCGGCGACCTGCTGTGCGCCGATGTGTCCGACCTCCCCGGTGAGAACCCCCACATCCAGCCAGTGGACTTCCCGCTGGACGTGCTGTACGAGGATGACGACCTGCTGCTGCTCAACAAGCCCGCCGGCATCGCCCTCCACCCCGCCGCCCTGACGGAGGAGCCGGTGACGCTGGCCGGCGCGGTGGCCTTCTATCTCCACAGCGACACGTTCCACGCCGTGAACCGTCTCGACCGCGGCACGACCGGCGTCATGGCCGTGGCCAAGACCGGCTTCGTCCACGCCCGCTGCATGGCCCAGCTCCACACCCCAGACTTTCAGCGGGACTACCGGGCCGTGTGCGAGGGCGTGCCCCAACCCCCGGAGGGTGACATCGACCTGCCTCTGAGCCGTGCGGAGGGCTCGCTGCTGAAGCGCCGGCCCGACCCGGCGGGGCAGAGCGCCCACACCCACTATCAGGTGCTGGAGACGGCCCAGGGCCGCGCCCTGCTGCGCCTGACGCCCACCACGGGCCGCACCCACCAGCTGCGGGTACACATGGCGGCCATCGGCCACCCTCTCACCGGCGACTGGCTCTACGGCACGGAGGACAAGACCCTCATCGCCCGCCCGGCGCTTCACAGCTACCACCTGCGGATGCGCCACCCCGTCACCGGCGCGGTCATCGATGTCACCGCCCCTCTGCCGGAGGACATGAAGCACCTTTTGGCGTAACCCCCGCCTTTTTGTGACCGAACCCTCGCTGCTCGTGCGTAAGGGCGTTCCGCGCCCCGGCGCGGGGTACTTTTGCCCTCGGCGGCAAAAGTACCCAAAA
>USNH01000140.1 GCA_900556015.1 uncultured Eubacteriales bacterium
CTTTTTCAATATGATGTTCCAGATTCGTCAGGAATAATGAATTTGGAAGGAATATGCCGATTTCATCATATCGGGAATTATTTTTCACCAGAGAATCCTGCCCGTAGAAAATGTAGGACATAGGAAGCTCCTTTTCCAGTGCGATCATAAGATCCCATACAGCAGAATATGCTTCTGCTTCTGTCTCCTTTTGCTTTACAGTATCGGGAAGCTCGCTCTCCCCATAAACCCGAATACCGCGGGCCTTCAGCACCTCCGCCGTCACGCCGTCCCCCTCGGTCAGCGTCCCGGTAAACGTGCCGTCATAGACGCGCCCGCACCCGCAGGACGGGCTTCTCTCCTTCAGCACCGCCGCCGTGCAGCCATATAGCTCCGCCAAGCGCAGCGCCTCCGCCGCGCCCCGGCGATACTCCTCTGTCACGTCCCGTCCGTCCTGCATGACCACCCGCTCGCCCTGCCGCTCCGACGGCAAGCGCGGCGTGGTCAGCCCGCCCAGCTGCTCCGGGCACACCGGCACAGCCCGCCCCTGCCGGGCCAGCTCCATGGCCAGCGGATGGGGCTTGCTCTGTCCGTCATACCGGCAGGCGCACCCCAGCAGACACGCACTCACCAAAATCATACCGTCAGCTCCTTCCCGTCCAGCGCCGCGTAGGCCAGTCTCTCCCCCTCATACCGCAGCTTCAGCGAGAAAAACGGCGTGTCCGCGTCGTGGATAAGCCGCAGGAAGATCTTGTCCCCCTCCCACTGGGGCAGCGCCGCCAGCGCGTCCTTGTGTATCCACTCCAGCACGCCCTCGTCGCACTCCTGCACCGTCCCCGTCCAGCCGGTGGCGGTGAACAGGTGCATATACTCCGTCTCCCACACGTCGGACACAAAGGTGACGATGCCCCGATACTGATACTCCGTCAGCGTCAGCCCTGTCTCCTCCAGCGTCTCCCGGCAGATGCACTCCTCCGGGCTCTCCCCCGGCTCGAACTTGCCGCCCACGCCGATCCACTTGTCGTGGTTCAGGTCGTTCTGCTTCTTCACCCGGTGGAGCATGAGATACTCCCCCTTTTCATTCTCTAAATAGCACAGCGTCACATTTTTCATTTCGTCCTCCCGCCGGATTTACATTCCCGGCCCGATGGTGTATACTCAGTACCAGCCATTGTAGCACGCCTCTACACGGTCTTTCAACTTCTTTCCACCTTTTTATAAGGAAAACGCCCATCCGCATACAAGGTCTTTCAAAGTAATTCCACGTTATTTCAAGGAGGAAACGCCCAAAATGGTTGACATAACACCTGGCCGCTACCGGCATTTCAAGGGAAACGAATACGAAGTCCTCGGCGTGGCCCGCCACAGCGAAACGCTGGAGGACATGGTGGTCTACCGCGCCCTGTACGGCGACGGCGGGTTGTGGGTGCGCCCCGCCTCCATGTGGTCGGAAACGGTGGAAAAGGACGGCTACCGCGGCCCGCGGTTCGTGCCTGTGGAGGACGAAAAGTGAGTAATACCAACGGTTTCCGCGTCATCCGCTCCCGCCGCCGCACCCTGGCGCTGGAGATCACCCGGCAGGGCGAGGTGCTGGTTCGCGCCCCGCTCCGCGCCTCAAACGAGGCCATTTCCCGCTTCGTAAACGCCCACCAAAACTGGCTGGAAAAGCACCTGGCCCGGCGAAAGGAATACCTGGCCGCCCACCCCGAGCCGACCCCGGAGCAGACGGAGAACTGGAAGAATATGGCACAGTCCCGCCTCCCCGACTTAGTCTCCCGCTGGGCCGGCGAAATGGGCGTAAACCCTTGCGGCATAAGGGTTACAGCCGCCCGCACCCGCTTCGGCAGCTGCTCCGCCAAGGGCCGTTTGTGCTTCTCTCTGTACCTGATGGCCTACCCCGACGCGGCCATAGAATACGTGGTCGTCCACGAGCTGGCCCACCTCCGCCACCACGACCACTCCCCCGCTTTTTACGCCGAGGTAGAGAAATATCTCCCCGACTGGCGGCAGCGCCGGGAGCTGCTCCGCCAGTGACCGCCCCGTTTTGTTGTGAAAATCACAACAAAACGGGTAATTTTTATGTGCGTTTCGGAAAAAATGCAATCATGCGATTGACATTTCTCCTAAAAGTTGATAGGATAGTTTCGTAACTTGGAAACGTTCCCGGAAATGTTTCCATCGCGCAAGTTCGGCAGAAAGGAAACGCGGCGTATGACGATCAAGGATATAGCAAAGCTCTGCAGCGTCAGCGTCAGCACCGTTTCCCGTGTACTGAACGACCGCCCCGATGTCAGCGAGGACGTGCGGCGCAAGGTGCTGTCCGCCATCAAGGACAGCAACTACATTCCCAACAACAGCGCCCGCGACCTGGTCCGCACCAAGTCCGATGCCATCGGATTGGTGGTGCGCGGCGTGTCCAACCCGTTTTACACCGACATCATCCGCGCCATCGAAAGCACCGTCACCCAGGCGGGCTTCACCCTGGTGATGCAGCAGATCGCCGCCTGCGATGACGAGGTCAAGTGCGGCGCGGTGATGGAGCGTGAGAAACGGCTGCGGGGTATCATTTTCCTGGGCGGACAGTTCGACTATACTCCCGCCGACCTGGCGCTTTTGAATGTTCCCTTCGTGTGCTGCTCCTACTCCAACCGTTACGGCACGCTGGCCGAGGGCGAGTATTCCTCCGTGTCCATCGCCGACGAGGAGACGGCCCAGGAGGCCGTGCGGGAGCTGTACCGCTACGGACACCGGCGCATCGCGGCGCTGATCTCCCGGCCCGATGACCAGTCCATCAGCCAGCTGCGCTACGAGGGCTACGTCAGCGCCTTGGAGGAGCTGGGGCTGCCGTTCGACCCGGAGCTGGTGATCTCCACCGGCGGCTTCAACATCAAGGACGCCTACAACGCTGTCAGTGAAAAGCTGCATCAGGGCGCGGAGTTCACGGCGCTGTTCGCCATCGCCGACTCCATGGCCATCGGCGCGATGCGGGCGCTGCTGGACGCGGGCCGCACCGTGCCGAAGGATTGCTCCGTCATCGCCATCGACGGGCTGGAGCTGTCGGAATACATCGAGCCGCCGCTGACCACGCTGTGTCAGCCCATGGAGGAGCTGGGGCGGCGCAGCGCCGAGATATTGCTGGACATGGTGCAGCACAAGGCCTCCCACGCCTGCGAGGTGCTGCCCACCACACTGCGGCAGGGCCGCAGTGTGGCCACAGTGGGATAAAACCGTTTTTTGCATCGTAAGATGTGAAAATAAATTACTTAAAAAGGAGTAAGAAAAATGAAGAAGTTTCTTGCACTGGTTCTTGCTCTCGTGATGGCCCTGTCCCTGGTGGCCTGCGGGAATAAGGACAACGCCGACGCCAATAAGGATGGCGACGGTGATGCCACTGCCACCGGCAGCGTGTACTACCTGAACTTTAAGCCCGAATCCGATGCCGCATGGCAGGAGCTGGCCGCGGCCTATACCGCCGAGACCGGCGTGCCCGTCAAGGTCGTCACCGCCGCTTCCGGCCAGTACGATACCACGCTGACCGCCGAGATGGATAAGGACGCTGCTCCCACCATGTTCCAGGTAGGCAACGCCGGCGCAGTAAGGACCTGGGGCGAGTACTGCTACGACCTGACCAACACCGACATCATGAAGGAAATGACCACCGACGCCTTTAACCTGAAGAACGAAGCGGGCGAGACCGTTTCCATCGGTTACTGCTATGAGGCATTCGGCATCATCGTAAACAAGGCTCTGCTGAAGCAGGCTGGCTACGAGCTGACCGACATCACCAACTTTGAGTCCCTGAAGAAGGTTGCCGACGATATCCACAGCCGCGCTGCCGAGCTGGGCTTCGATGCCTTCACCTCTGCCGGTCTGGACGGTTCCTCCAGCTGGCGTTTCTCCGGCCATCTGGCCAATATGCCCTTGTTCTATGAGTTCCGCGATGACGGCGTGACCTCTCAGCCCGCTACCATCACCGGCAAGTATCTTGAGAACTACAAGAACCTCTGGGATCTGTACACCACTGACTCCGCCACCACCGGCGCTGCTCTGGTTTCCGCTACCGGCGACCAGGCTGAGGCTGAGCTC